>CAYTWO010000084.1:0-10054 GCA_964442125.1 uncultured Gemmatimonadota bacterium | reverse complement strand
TCTTTATGGACCGACTTCTCGATCTCCTCGGATTCAACACGCGGAACCGCCTTAAAACCCATCTCTAATCCCGTCTTGTGGCACTCCATGCAATCCCGGTCAACAAATTTCAACTGCTCCGAGTAGGATGCTCGTGGGAAAAACATGACCATAAAAAAGAAGGGGAGAGCCTTCTGTAACCCGCATCTCATTTCGACCCCCAGGTTCTCATTCCGGGTGGTTCACACCCACTCTAAAACGTGATCCACTGCCTCTCTCACATCACAGAAATTCTTACAAGCCAAGGGGGGATGGGGAAAACGAGGTTAAGAGATATAATTTCTCTTCAGGGAAGCGATCCGTCGAATTCTCTTCTCGGCCATTCGATCCGCTGCTTCGCTTGTCGGTACCTTCTCCTCTTTAGCGATAGCAAACACTTCGAGTAGGCGATCATAGATCTGTCCGGCACGACGCATCGCTCTCTCTTTATTGTAGCCTTCCAGTTCTATCGAGACGTTTATTAATCCGCCAGCGTTGATGACATAGTCCGGAGCGTACAATATTCCCCTCTTTTCGAGCTCCAGTCCATGATGTTCAGATTCCAACTGATTGTTCGAGCCACCGGCTATAATCTGACACTTCAATTTCGATATACTCGAATCGTTAATCACAGCTCCCAACGCGCACGGTGAGAAAATATCTGCATCTTCTTCGTATATAGCATCCACATCGACCGACCTCACGTTAAACTCGTTTACCACTCTTGCCACTTTCTCGGCATCGATATCGGTCACAACAACTGACGCACCCTCCTTGACGAGATACTCGACAAGAAAATATCCGACATGCCCGATTCCCTGTACAGCGACTTTGAGACCCTCCAGAGATTCCTTGCCCATTTTTTCCAGAACCGCTGCTTTCATACCCTGATAAACACCAAAGGCGGTAACAGGAGATGGATCCCCACTTCCACCATGAGCCGTCGTTATTCCAGTCACGTGCTTTGTTTCCATATAGACATATTCCATGTCCTCAACCGAGGTCCCCACGTCTTCTGCAGTAATATACCTGCCGCCAAGGCTCTCGATAAATCTGCCGAAAGCCCTGAACAGTTCCTCGGTCTTATCCTTTCTGGGATCACCAATAATGACCGCTTTCCCGCCGCCGAGGTTCAATCCTGCAGCTGAGGCTTTATAAGTCATTCCTCTGGACAACCTCAATACATCGACTATTGCCTCTTCTTCAGATGAGAAAGGCCACATCCGTGTACCCCCCAGAGCTGGACCAATTGTCGTGTTGTGGATCGCAATGATACCCTTGAGTCCTACCTCTCTGTTGTTACAAAATACAAGTTCTTCATGATCCAGGTCGATCATATCCTGAAAAATTTGCATTTTAACTTCCTTCCCTTCATGCTTTTAGGTTGTCTATGACAATCAGTACGAGCCGGACCTCCCCACAAATCGCCGCGTCATGACATTCTAACGCATTCCCTTGAATACAGCGGTTATATACAGCGTCATAAGTAGATGCGCATAAAGAGTGTCAGAACAAAGCAGACCAAGGCGCGACGAGCCGAGAAGCCTGAGTGCCCACACGAAGTGTGGGTCGGGGATGCAAAGTTATGACGCTCTGTATGGATAACATCGGTTCTTGCTGCTGTCAGCCAGAGGATATCCCCTGTACAGACTCAGACCGGTATTTTTTTAAAAGCTCGAGAGAGATCATCTATCAGGTCATCCACATCCTCAAGACCGACGGATAACCTTATAAAACCTCCTGTTACACCGATCTTCTTGAGATCACCCTCGGAATAGGTTGAATGGGTCATAGATGCGGGATGTTCGATCAATGTGTCTACATCACCGAGGCTGACCGACAGGATGATCAACCTTACCGAGTTCAACAGGATCTCACCGGCTTTTTTCCCTCCCCTCACTTCGAATGCAATCATACCACCGAAACCACTCTGCTGCTCTACTGCCAGTTCGTGTTGAGGATGAGATCTCAGGCCCGGATACCAGACCCTCTCGACCTTTGGATGGCCCTCCAGATACTGGGCTATTTGCATCCCGTTCTCCGAATGACGCTCCATCCTCACAGGCAAGGTCTTTAAACCTCTCAGCAGGAGCCACGCGTTGAACGGACTGATAATTCCACCGAGATCCTTTACTACGCGATTTTTCGCCTCTTCTATAAAGTCTTCAGAGCCAACGATTATACCGCCTACGGTGTCCCCGTGCCCCCCTATATACTTCGTGGCGCTGTGGACGACTATATCTGCCCCATGTTCAACCGGTCTCTGATAAAAAGGTGTTGCGAAGGTGTTGTCCACGACAAGGGGGATTCCATGCATCTTACAGATCTTCGCGCATTCATGAATATCGATGATGGAAAGCGTGGGATTAGCAGGAGTTTCGATAAGAACCATTCTGGTCTTGCCATCGATCGCCTCGGCTATGTTTTTCGGTCTCAAGGCACTGACCTCCCTCACCTCGATATCGATCCTGCTCAACATTTCCGTATAGAGATCGTGCGTCCCTCCATATACCGTGTCAGAGGAGACTATGTTTTCACCACTCTTTGTCAGGGTCAGGATAGTAGTTGAAATCGCAGCCATACCTGATCCGACGGCAATTGCCTGTTCGCCTCCTTCGAGAAAAGCCATTTCTCTTTCCAGGGCAGCATGAGTGGGATTACCGAGCCTCGTATAGAAATATCCCTGCTTTTCACCCGCAAAGATCTCTGCGCCTTCTTTAACGTCGCGAAACGCGAATGTCGAACTCTGATATATGGGAGTAGAGATGGCGCCTGTAGCCTGATCAGCACCGCCAGCTCCGTGAATACAGATCGTCGAAAAATTTCTTTTATCGATCCCCTTGTCGCTCATAAGGCTCCAGCTGTCAATTGCGTTATTACCCTTGTATTGAAACGATCCAGCCTATCGCCGTTTTGTCCAATAAATTGATTACGGCTTGGTTAATCTACAACATTTATGACTTTTTAACAATATTTAAAACGGTCCTTAAAGCGGTCTCGAACCGACCTCTGATTCCAGTACAAAAAAAGTGGGGCCGGACCCCCCTCGTAGTCCGACCCCGTACGGGATGAATTCACATTCATCCCTTCCCCGTTTTTATAATCAACACAATTCTTCTTTATCAGGATAACGAGCCTTCACTCGATTCCCCTCGTTTCTGCTCGAACCAATTATTGAAGAGGCAACGTTCATGCCAAATCAACTGGGCGGGTGATCATAACTTGCTTATATAACACTAGTTATATACAACAACTTGTCCTACAATAGATTAGATCGTTACCAGGCAAGACAAAAAAATCTGGTGACAAATATAAAACGTAAATAATCTGAGGAGGATGTTGAAAACTCCCCAAATACTGGTGAATATTCCCCACATTGTCGACCATTAAATTTTTATCTCGAATTTTTCGATTCGATATCTTATCTGGTCCCTGTTCATTCCCAGCAACCTGGCTGCCCTTGTCTGATTCCCTCCAACCAATCTGAGGGCCTGTTCCACCAGTTCCCTTTCAAGTTTGCCGAAGTCAAGACCTGCCGGTGTTAACTTCAGATAGGATGAATCCTTCTCGGCCGCAACTTCACCATCCAATTTCAATTCCGCTGGAAGATCCTGCACCGTAATTTTATCCTCACTCCCGAGTAGAATTGCCCGTTCTATGATATTCTTCAGCTCCCGGACGTTTCCCGGCCATCTATAATTTTGAAGGAGTTTCAGGGCATCCTTGGTCACACCATGAACGTTCTTTTTAAGATCTCGATTAAACCCATCGACAAATAACTTTACGAGGTGGGGAATATCCCCCTTCCTCTCTCGGAGTGGTGGTAACTCTATCGGGATGACTTTCAGACGATAATACAGGTCACTCCTGAATCTCTCGGCTCTGACCTCTTCTTCGAGATCTTTGTTGGTAGCTGCAATAATTCTGACATCAACCACATAATCCCTGATACCGCCAATCCGCTTGAACGTCTTCTCTTCAATGAATCGAAGCAACTTGGCCTGCAGAGAAAGAGGCAGATCCCCGATCTCGTCCATAAACACAGTGCCGTTCTCAGCCAGTTCAACCAGGCCGATCTTCTGAGACTTTGCATCCGTAAAGGCACCCCTCTCGTGCCCAAAAAGTTCACTCTCGAGAAGGTTATCGGGAAGGGCGGAGCAGGTAATCGTCATAAACGGTTTTCCCGCTCTCTGGCTCTTATAATGGATAACCTTTGCCACCAGGTCTTTACCGGTTCCACTCTCTCCCTGAAGAAGTACAGTGGTCGTATCGCTTTGCGATACCCTGTCGATCAACTCGAAGACTTTCATCATTTCCGGACTCGAACCGATGATCTGCTTCGAACCAAACTTCTCTTTTTGCTGACTTCTCAGTGTCTTGATCTCCCGTCTCAAGCTGGTCGTTTCGAGAGCCTTTTCGATGGTCAATAGCAACTCATCCATATTAAATGGCTTATTGACGTAGTCGTAAGCACCAAGCTTCATAGCCTCGACAGCACTGTCCACGGTACTGTAAGCCGTCATCATAATGACGAGGGTATCAGGGAAATCCCGAGCTATCTCTTTTAGAATTGCCAGTCCGTCTCGATCCGGCAAACGATAATCGAGGAGGACAAGGTCGCACTCAAATTCCCTTAGTTTGACAAGTCCCGCCTTACCCGAATCTGCTTCCTGGACTTCGTACCCTTCCTTTCCCAACCTCTCACGCAGGGACCATCGAATCAATTTTTCATCTTCTATTATCAACACGGTGATGGGAACCAATATTGAATCTCCTCTTCCTGCTTTTCTTCAACCTAAGTGGTAATGAAGGAATGGATCTGTTTTTAATCCAACCTCGATTTTGCCCTGATAAAGGCACCTTGATTTACAAGCCGATAATCATCGGTGAATCCCCGGTCCTCAAAATAGAGAATGGTCCTGAACCCCAGGGATCGGTCATAGACCCAGACCTCCCATGTCCCAAAGATTCCCTGACCTTTCCTGACAATACTCTCATCAGGAGGTCCCAAAGTGAGATAGACCCTCCCCCTGTCTGACCTCCATCCTTTTTCGATCTGCGTAGTGAAATACCTGTTGGTATACTGGAGTCTCCGATAATATTCGACAAGACTCTCGTTAACCGGTGTAGCCGGGAGCGGGTCCCTCTTTTTCCAGAACTCTCTCCAGCGCTCGAGTCGCTGGTCATGTTGGGCTGATTTCAATTCCTTCATCTCATTACCACTGGCGATATACTGCAGGTATTCAATGGCATATTCGAAATGATCTTCGATCCAGCGATCAGAACTCGTCACAAAGAAAGGTCTCTCCCTGGTGAATATTGTCATTCCGTTTGAATCCTGCAGTGAAATCCGTATACGATATTCCCCCAGATCGAGCCGATCGGATTCAACGCCCCCCACACCGGAACAGAGTTTCGAGGTTCCGGAAAGGGTCTTCTCCTCCGACCATTTCTCGCTTCCGATAGAGTCGATGATACTGACCTTCAAGAGTATTCCGACACTGTCATTGTCTACACCATATGTCTCTATATAATAAGCCACTTTGTCTTTGGAATATCGGTAAAGCCCAAGCGCCTTTGGATCGATATGATCAAGAGAGACATCATCACACTTATCTCCCTGAACGATCGTATTGGAGTGAAGGAACAGTGTAGATAGCGAGGGTGTTTCACCTGAGAATTCGGGAACGAAAATCTCGAGCGGGACATGACCATACTGACGCGCGTTCTGGTCTTCAACCTCTATTTCGATTTTGTATCGGCCCTCATGCAGGGTGAGGTAGGTCTTGACGGTGTGAATCGCGTTTCCTTCACTAATTCCCTCTGATCGACTGTACTTCTTATCCCAAATCTTTTCCCGGGCTTCCCCGCTCTCCAGGTCTTTCCAGTAGATTGACAAACGGTATTTAGCGAAAAAACCCTCTTCCGATCTATTAAAACTCAACTCTGACTCTGGAATCGAAAGCATCAGTACAAGCTTCGTCTCACCCTCATCCTGCCCTCTGAGAAAACCCAAATCAGAATAAAATAGAATTTCTCCCTTACTTCGCTTCAGCTCGGAATTTCGTTGCATATAACCTTCCAATCCGGAAAACGGATCGAATAGTTCACCGGAAAAGAGGGTGGTCACTGAAAGTAGAACGAAAACGATTGGAGGCATTACCATGCGAGGCAAGATCGAAGCTTCCGGTGGACTATTATTGTATATCTTCCAGGATAGATATAGCATCCGTCATGTCTATTGCCATACCCTGCAAATCAGGGGAGTGGGTATCATCCAGTAAATCTCAGCTCTGTAGAATTGCTTTTACATCATGGAACCGCTCGCTGTCCAATTTCTCGCCAGGTCTAAAGGGGAGATAACCAATTATCCCCCTTGATTTGTCGATCCTCTCTTGAGTTGGCGGGTGAGTCCGGAAAAGCTTCTCTATCGAGCTCGGAGAATCTTCATGGAGAGCGAGGAGTTTTTCAAAAAAAGTCACCATTGCCGACGGGTTGTAACCCGACCGGAACATTTCCTCTATACCCAGACGATCCGCCTCCAGTTCAGCCTTCCTGCCATAACTGAGCAGACCAACAGCGCTAAAAAGACCGGCTGCCTGTTCTTCCCAGAATTCAGGATTTGATCCAAGGACGAGAGATGTCACCACAGAAAAACCATACTGTCTGGTCAATTGTTCGGTCCCATGGCGGGCGACCACGTGGCCTACCTCATGGGCAATCACCGAAACCAGTTCTCCCTCGTTGGATGCCTCCAGAATCAGCCCCTTATTTACATAGATAAATCCACCTGGTAAGGCAAAGGCATTGACCTCATCAGAATCGACAACCTTGAACATATATGAGATATCCCTTCTCTCGGAGCTATTGACGATCATCTGGCCAAGCATATCTATATATTCGATAACTTCGGGATCATCTATCAGCGTCATCTCTTTCTCGATGACATCAGCAAAATCTCTCCCGATCCTGACTTCGTCAGCGCTACTGAAGAGGTTTATGTCTCCACGGTTCACACCCGTCGTGGCACAGTGCAACGCGATGGGAACCAGGCAGATAATAATTAAGCAAGCTCGTCTATTCACTGTTGTGTTCTTCCCAGTTATACCCGACTGGTATTACAACGATCCCCGTTTCACTCACGAAAAACCTTTTTTCGTCCAATACTCGGTCATAACCGATTGTCATCCCTGGCGGGACCTTATTATGTTTGTCGATGATGACCCGGTTCAGACGACAACCCCGTCCGATTTCGACGCCGTTAAGGACAATCGAGTTCTTTACCTCGCTGTAGCTGTGGATATGGACGTTTCTGCCAATGACCGAGTCCTTTATGACACCACCGCTGATAATGCACCCCTCGGAGACGATCGAATCGACCGCTATACCCCTTCGTCCCTTGTCATCGAAAATGAATTTCGCGGGAGGACCACCATAACTGACCGTCCGGACCGGCCAGCTACGATTGTAGAGGTTGAAGGCGGGATCAACATTCTTCAGGTCCATATTCGCCTCAAAATACTCTTCTATCGTTCCGATATCCCTCCAGTATGAAGGTTCCTCACCTTTGAGACTCTCAGGGATCCTGTTCTCCCTGAAGTCATATACGTACACATCTCTCTGTTTACACATCGAAGGGAGGATTGACTTGCCAAAATCATGTTCGGATTCCCGGCTGGCATCCATCTTCAGCTCCTCGATCAGGACATCCCGGTTAAACAGATAATTTCCGAGTGAAATGAGGGAAAGATTGGGGTAGCCGGGGATCGTCTTTGGCTCCGCCGGTTTTTCATGGAAACTGACCATCTTCCAATTATTGTCCACCTCGATGACACCAAACTGATTGGCTTTCTCCGCGGCAATAGGAAGCGCAGCTACCGTTACCTTGGCCTTCCTTCTGAAATGATAATTGACCATCTGACCGATGTTCATCTTATAGATATGATCCGCGCCAAAGATCGCCACGACTGCCGCACCGGAGTTGACGATGAGATTAAGGTTCTGATAGATCGCATCCGCTGTCCCCTTGTACCATGATTTACTAGTTCTCTGTTGCGCCGGGACCGCAGTAATGAAGTGATCCTTGATAAGCCCGCTAAACTGCCAGCCTTCCCTCATATGATCCTGTAAGGACTGTGATTTGAATTGGATGAGGACAAAGATCGAGTAAATACCGGAATTAATGAAGTTGTTCAATACGAAGTCGACGATTCTATATTTCCCGCCGAAGGGAACGGCTGGTTTAGATCTTTCTTTAGTAAGAGGATACAACCTTACACCTTTTCCGCCCGCCATGATCATCCCCAGAACATTATCTCTCACGATCTATTACCCCTTCCGACGACAATGATCCCCGAAGAGGGGATCAACACGTACAGACAAAAGAGAAGGTCACTGTCGCCTGGCCTCTCCTCCAGTCGATTTCAGACTAATCCTGGATGAGGCCAGGGACAATGACCCCGGTCGATCGAATGAATGACTCAGTCTTTCAGGTCGTCACCACGAGACAATTGGGAACTCTGCTCGTCGGTTCTTTGCCCAGGCCTCCCGGTTATCACCAGGATCTATTGGTTTCTCCTTTCCGTAACTGATCGTCAATATGCGGTCCTCTTCGATCCCCGCGTTGATGAGATAACCTTTTGCCGAACTCGACCGCCTCTCTCCAAGAGCGAGGTTGTACTCCTCTGTCCCCCACTTGTCACAGTGCCCTTCGATCCTTATTTTCACATCCGGGCGTTGTCTCAGGAGACTGGCTTTCTGGGATAAAATCTCCCTGGCTTCCGGGGTGAGATCAGATTTGTCAAAATCAAAATGGATCATGATAGACATCTGTGCTTCAAACTCTTCCCTGGCCCTCGCCTCTTCCGCCTCCCTGCGACTTCTTTCTTCCTCTTCCCTCTGTCTCCTCAGTCGTTCCTCTTCCTCTCTCCTGAGTCGCTCCTCTTCGAGTCTGGCGGCCTCCTCATCGATTTCCGGGATCGGTTTTTCTTTAGCACACCCGATAAAAACAATAGTCAAAAGCAACCCCAAAATAAGCCAATTATGACCCGTTAAAAATCTCTTCATAGTTTTAGCTCCTTGGTTTATCGAAACATCAAATCAGATTCTCCCTTGGTGAAAAAAAAACCAGAAACTCGATCCGTTTTCCCAGTTCCTATCACCTCCCTCTCCTCTTTATATCACCCTGCTACTTTCCAATCAGTAAACCTCGGTTCTCTGCTCAAATTAGGTTATAGATATCAGCGTGAAAATTTGCTCACGAATATTACAGGTCGTGTGATTCCTCGGCATAAGAAAAATAACATTAAGAATTTCAGAGTATGTAACAAGATGAATTTAGGACTTTACTGCACGATAAGTCAAGAAAAAACAGGATATTGTCATCCCTAACAGCGACAACTCCATTTCATCTAAGTGGTTCTGTTCATAAATACGGTGACGTACCGAGGTCGACGAGGCGCCCGACCCGCAAGGCGCGAGGAGGGCGAATACCCATAGTGGTATTTAACCGACGAGCAACACGGTGGGTCGGGATGCATCGTTGGCCGAATGCCAGCGTATTTATGAACTGGACCACTAAGTGAACTACTGGCATTACAGAAGGATGTGCCATCGAAATCAGGGGTTTTAACATTCCCCCATTCATTAGCGGTTAATGCCTTTCCGCGGAGAACTTCGATCAGATTAAAATACGGCCAATATATCGTCTTCGCTCACAAATAAATACTCCTCACCATCTATATCGATATCGGAACCGGCATATTTCCCGAAGAGGATTTGATTCCCTTCCTCGACCTCGAATGGAATCATTTCTCCTTTTTCGTTCTTCTTTCCAGTACCCAGGGCAATAACCTTACCCCTCTGAGGTTTTTCCCTCGCCGTATCCGGAATAACGAGCCCCCCGGTGCTTTTTTCCTCCGCTTCAATACGCTTCACCAGGATACGTTCCCCTACAGGTCTTATCTTCATTGGTCCCTCCTTTTAATGGTACTCCGTACTAACCCAGGCGTGCCATTTCTACTGCCTCACTTCAACC
>CAYTWO010000083.1:0-10073 GCA_964442125.1 uncultured Gemmatimonadota bacterium | reverse complement strand
TTGATCACTTCATCCCATACCCTGTTTCAAACCGGCAGTCACACTTAAACGTAAATGTGAAGTTAAGTTTGTAACGAAAAGCAATATAGTCGATTATAGGACAGGGGAAAAATCTGACATGATAAAAATGGGCGTTTTAGGTGTTGGTCATCTCGGCAGAAGGCACGCTCAGGCCATTTCAGAGGTCGATGGTGTCCGTCTCGAGGGAATTTTTGACATTCGGGCTGATGTTGCGAGTGAAGTCGGGAATGAATTATCCTGTACGGTCTTCGATGACTCTGATCTCCTCCTCGAAAAAAGTGACGCAGTCAGTGTGGTAGTTCCAACTGACCTGCACTTCGAAGTAGCCCGAAGGGCTCTGGAATGCGGCGTGCACGTACTGATCGAAAAACCGATTACACAATCCGTAAAAGAGGCGGAGGAATTACTTCGAATTTCTAAAGAATCCGATCTGGTTCTTCAGGTCGGTCACGTGGAAAGGTTCAACCCGGCATTCTACATTCCGCTTGAACATATCGATGATCCGCTTTTTATTGAATCACACCGTCTTTCTCCTTTCGTGGATAGGGGCACAGAGGTAGATGTTATCCTCGACCTCATGATCCATGACATAGATTTGACGCTTACGTTAATGGGGAGTGATGCAACAGACATCTGGGCGGTAGGTGTCCCGGTCGTGACTCCATCAATAGATATAGCAAACACCCGCCTTTCTTTTTCAGGGAATCGTGCCGTCAGTCTGACCGCAAGTCGGATATCTGCCAAGAGGATGCGCAAGGTTCGCATCTTTCAGAAAGATACGTACATATCGATGGACCTGCTGCGAAGGCAGAGCGAGATGTATCGGATCCGATGGAAAGATGGCTCCCCTGTATTAAAAGAGAGGGTCTTTAAAGCCGACGAAGCAGTTAATCCTCTGGCTGATGAGATATCTTCTTTCGCTGTGAGTATTCGAGATGGAATCCCCCCGAGGGTCTCCGGCGAGGACGCAAAGCGGGCGCTGGAGCATGCCTTGAAGATAAGAGAATTCATGTTTGTTCCTCCATTCAACGTCGAAAAAGTCGAAGAGGATTAGCCGTGCTGAGACAATGGAGGATACACAGGAAGAGAAGATTTGGCGCGTACAGGAAACGATCCAGTCTCAGGTTGATCCTCCTTCTGGCACTTATTTTGACGATCGTCTATTATCTCAGCAAGCTCGGATGAACCAGGTGACAAATAACTACCCTGAGGATGGGCGTAAAAGCCCTCTCTTCTTCATCTCAGCCGGAGATCCGTCGGGAGACATTTATGGCGGCGCCCTGGTCAGAGAACTAAAACGTCTCTATCCAGAGTCGTTTTTTCTAGGACTTGGCGGGAAGGAGATGGGGGGTGAAGGGGTTCACCTGCTCGCCCCTCCAGCAAGAATTGCAACGGTTGGATTTACCGAAATCATCAGGGACATCCCCTTTTTCTACGGCCTGCTCAGGGAGTCAGATGATATCTTTCGGGTCTTATCACCGGACCTTGTTATCCTTATCGATTACCCGGGTTTTAACCTGCGGCTTGCCAGGAGAGCGAAGAGTCGAGGCATGAAGACTCTCTTCTATGTCAGCCCGCAAATCTGGGCGTGGCATAAAGGGAGATGTAAAGACCTGGTTCGTGACAGTGACGAAATTGCTGTGATCCTTCCTTTTGAGGTCGAGGTTTTCCGGGAATGGGGAAAAGACGTTCATTACGTAGGTCATCCGATGATCCGCGAGATAACGAGGCGGGAATCGAAAGAGACCTTCATGAAACGGTACGGAATATCGCCTGACAGACCTGTCCTTGGTCTATCACCCGGTAGCAGGAGAAAGGAGATAGCGTATCATCTCCCCCTCTTCCTGGAGATTGCCGAGAGGATCAGGCAGAAGATTCCCGATGTTCAGGTCTTGATCAACCGTGCCCCAACTATGGGAGTACGTGAGATGAGAGAATCTTTTCTGGGAGGCTACAGAGACATCAAGATTATCAATGATTCCCATCATACCTCGATCGACATCTCCAGTCTATTCCTGACAAAATCCGGGACCTCAACCCTCGAGGCTGCCCTTCTCTATACCCCGATGCTGGTCTGTTACCGGATGTCGCAGATCTCCTATATCATTGCGAAGACCCTTGTCAATCTTTCGCACATCAGTCTTGTAAACATCCTTGCGGGCAGAGAGATCGTACCAGAATACATTCAGGGCGATTTCAAACCCGATAAGATAGTACCCGTAGCACTGAAACTGCTGGAGGACACCCCGAAACGACAGAAGATGATCAGAGAATTAAAGGAGGTTTCCGGTATTCTGAAAGGAGAAGACGCAAACGAAAAGGTGGCGAAGCTTGCCGTTTCGATGGTTGGAAAGGGGAGGGGCAGGTGAACAGCAGATCGATTACTGAGAGGACACTTCTCTGGATAGTCGGAACCACGGGATCACTATTAATCCGGCTTATCGGAAGGACGATTCGGATAATCGATCCAAATCGGTTTATCCTGAGAGAGCTCAAGAGGAAATATGGGAGAGTAATTTTTGTCCTTTACCATGGACAGCTTTTTCTCGGTACCTTTATGGCGAAGGATGAGAATGTAGCCACGATCATCAGCCAGCATCGGGATGGTGAGTACATCTTCCAGATCGCAAGCCGTCTCGGAATAAAAGCCGTTAGAGGTAGCAGCACGAGAGGAGGGGCTGCCGCGCTGCTCAAGCTGGTTACATCTCCATGCTACTCGGAAGATAACATCGGGATTACACCGGATGGACCTCGCGGACCGATCGGTAGCGTGAAAGGTGGTGTGGTCCTCCTTGCAAAGATGCTGGGAGCCCCTATCGTACCGGTCTCGATCGCATCCTCGTCCTACCGGGAATTTAAGAGCTGGGACAGGTTTCGTTTCCCGAGACCATTCTCGATGGCGCTCCTGTTACTGGGGCGCTCTATAATGGTCGAACGGAACGCCGGACCTGAAGAGATAGAGGGAAAAAGGCTGGACCTTGAAAGAGATATGAGAGAGCTGAACGAAAGGTCTGAAGAGAGGATGGAGCTCTTGAGGAAGGGTAATAAAGCCCGATTCGGTCCGATAGACATCGGTTCGTCGATTCGAAATACAGGGTTACGCTACATCAACAGAGAAGGCGAGCGCTGGTGGAGCCTTCCACTTACCGTCCTTCTTTATCCATTGGAATTACTTTTTCATTCTTTGATCGGACTCAGAGACCACCTTTATAGAAACGGCATCGTGAAGATAAAATCTCTCCCTGTGCCGGTCGTATCTGTAGGAAATATTTCTGTCGGGGGCACGGGAAAAACGATGATGGTGAGATTACTGGCAGAACTCCTGACAAAGCGTGGTTATCGGGTAGCCGTGTTGACAAGGGGATATGGAGGGCGTAAAGCGCAGGATGTCGAGGTGATTTCATCTCTCAAAGACACACGGGACGCCGGTATTGCCTGGGGAGATGAGCCCATCTACCTCGCTCGCGAGCTCTCCGAGTGTGTCGTTATACGTGGTCGGAATAGATTTCTAGCGGGACTCAAAGCTGTCGCCCACCACGGGTGCGATGTCTGTATACTGGACGACGGATTTCAATTCAGAAGGCTGAACAGGGATATAGACATTGTGATGCTTCACGGGGAGAGACCTTTCGGGAGGGGCTGGTTACTTCCTGTGGGCAATCTGAGGGAAAAACCCGGAAGTCTCAGGCGGGCCGACCTTATCGTGGAGTGTATGAGATGGGGGGGGAGCGCGAACGGTGGTGCCCTCGAGAGGGAGGCCTTACGCAGTATCCCCAGACTCAAGATGTCTCTGAGGGTCGATACGATATACCCGCTGGAGATGAAAGGGGTGTCTGTGGATGGTCAGGAACTGAGCGGTAAGAGGGTCCTCGCGTTCGCGGGGATCGGTGACCCGAGGTCATTTCAATACCTGATCGAAACCTTTTTCCCTTACAGCGTTCAATACCTGTTTTTTCATGACCACCACCCATACACGCGACGTTCAACGGAAAGATTAAGAAGGACCTTCGACCAGATCGGAGCCGATGTCATGGTCACAACCGAGAAAGACGCGGTCAAGTTGAAGGCGGAGTATTTCGAGGGGCGCCCATGCTGGGTGTTATCATCCAGGTTGGTCATCGATGAAGGCCTGGAAACGATCGAAGAATTATTGTCGATGCTTGGTGTAAGGAGGGAACGAGGCCCGGTGGATCCACATCTCGCAAAGGATAATTGAAATTGAAAGTTCATCGTACTGACTTCCTGGTTCTCGGCAGCGGGATCGCAGGTCTCAGCTTCGCTTTGAAGGTCGCACCGATGGGGCGCGTTATACTGATGACCAAAAAGGAAGACTCTGAATCGAGTACAAACTATGCTCAGGGAGGAATTGCAACGGTCATCGAGCCCGATGACAGCACGGATTCTCATTACGAAGATACCGTGCAGACTGGATGCGGTCTCTGTCATTCGGATGCCGTCAAAGTTCTGGTCACGGAAGGCCCGGACCGTGTGAAGGAACTTGTTAAGTGGGGCGTAAGGTTCAGCTACGAACGAGACGAGGGTGGGAAGAGGCGGCTCTCTCTCGGTAGAGAAGGAGGGCACTCGAAGAGACGGATCGTCCGGGCGGATGACCTGACGGGCCAGGAGATCGAGAGGGCTCTCCTTACCCGGTTAATGAGGCAAAGTGATTTTTACCTCTTTGAAGATCACTTCGCTTCTGACCTGATCGTGGAGGACCTGGATGACAAGGTAAAGAGATGCCTTGGAGTGCTGGTCTATAATCGGCATACCGATGATTTCGAGGCCTGGATAGCCCCTGTTACCCTTATGGCGACGGGTGGGGCGGGTCAGGTCTATCCACACACAACGAATCCAGAAATTGCCACGGGAGATGGTATAGCAATGGCTTACAGGGCCGGTGCAAAAATCGCCAATATGGAGTTCATCCAATTCCATCCCACAGCACTTTATCCAGCCGAGGGAAAGGCTTTTCTCATATCGGAGGCGGCCCGTGGAGAGGGAGCCGTTCTACTCGACAGGAATGGGCATCCATTTATGAAAAAATATCATCCCAAGGGTGACCTCGCTCCGAGGGATGTTGTGGCGAGGGCCATCGACAGGGAACTCAAGTTGTCCGGCGGGAAACACCTTTACCTCGATTTCTCTCCCATCGATCCGGATGTGATCAGGCAACGATTCCCCAATATCACACAGGGGTGCCTGGAAAGAGGGATCAATATCATGAGGGAGCCGGCTCCAGTGGTCACCGCTGCCCATTACATTTGTGGAGGTGTCCGAACCGACATATGGGGAAGGACATCGATCCGGGGACTGTTCGCTGTCGGTGAGGTGTCCTGTACCGGTGTGCATGGTGCGAACCGTCTTGCCAGCAATTCCCTCCTCGAGGCGGTCGTCTTTTCTCACAGGGCATCGATCAAGGCACGGGAAATATTCGAAAGGGAAGGTGAGCTTGATGAAACCAGGGTCGATGTTCAACCGGTAGAGGGAGATCTTCGATTAGAGCTCGTTGTCATGAAGCATCTGCGAGATCAAATCAGGACGATCATGTGGGATTGTGTTGGCATAATGAGGTCGATAGATCGCCTGAAAATGGCAAAACGGGAACTCTCTCTCATTATCAAGGAGGTCAGCGAATACAGACACAAGGCAAAGTTCGCCGTAGAGATGGAAGAACTCAGAAACATGGGACAGGTAGCGGACCTGATCGTAAGGTCCGCTCTCGTGAGAAAGGAAAGTAGAGGCCTTCACTTTAATCTTGATTTCATGGAGAGGGATGACACAAAGTATAGAAAAGACACGGTCGTTTATCGGGGTGAGGAGGGTCCCGTAATAGAACTTGTCGATGTTACGTAATCGTGTCATGTGTAATCTTTTCTTGACGCTGAGGGCAATTTTTCGGCTGATTTTTCCAAGAAAAGCGACGGTGCTTCCACGTGAAGGGCACCGATGGCAATGAAGAGGAGAGTAACCGTTCAGATTGCAAATGTCCGACCCGCCTGTTTCAATATACGATAGACCCGTTGAGAGCGATAAGGGGTATTTTGTGAGAGCATGCTATTGGACTGATATTTGCGTAAATTCTGAAACGAATCGCTGAAATATGTATAGAGAAGAAGACAGGATCATATTAACGGAAAATGAGAAAGCCGTCCTCTTGTCACTTGCCAGGCAATCGATAATTGCGGCGGTTGGCGGGATAAGAGATGTCGATGGAGTTCTCTCAGGGAGAGAAATAACAGAGCCGGCCCTTAATGAAGCGAGGGGTGTCTTCGTGACTCTAAAGCAAAAAGAGTCATTGAGGGGATGCATAGGGACCATACAGACTGAAGACACTTTATACCGGGCTGTAGTAGAGTCCGCAATATCTTCGGCCGTGCGTGATCCGCGTTTTCATCCATTGACAGGAGAGGAAATAGAGGAGACGAGTATCGAGATTTCTGTTCTCTCCCCGTTTCGGACAGTGAACGATGTGGAAGAGATTGTGGTTGGCAGGCACGGTCTATACATACAAAAAGGCCTCAACACTGGCCTCCTGCTGCCTCAAGTTGCAACAGAATGGGGATGGAACAGGAGGGAATTTCTTGAGCAATGCTGCAGGAAAGCCGGTCTGGATATCGATGCATGGAAAGAGGAGGATACCGAGATCATGATATTCAGAGCGGTCGTTTTCAGGGAGGACAAAGATGCCTGACAGGAAGGGACATTTGCTTCTCATCGACGATGAGCCGAAATTGCTGCAGAGCCTGACAATGATATTCGAGGGTGAAGGCTATGATGTTGATGTGGCCCGGCTGGGTGCGGAGGGGGAAAAATTGTTCAGGCAGGGGAAATATGACCTCATCCTGACCGACCTGATGATGCCGGATCAGACGGGAATCGATCTGATGAAAAAGTTGCTCGAATTTGACCCAGAAGCTTCTATCATGCTGATGACCGCCTATGGAACGGTAGAAACAGCTGTAGAAGCAATGAAATTGGGGGCACTCGACTATATAGCGAAACCGTTTTCGGTGGAGGAGATCACGTTGCGTGTCGAGCGGATTATCGACTCCCTTAAGGTCAAGAAGGAGAACAGGCGGCTGAAGGAATATGTCCAGGACATGGATTTCAAGTTCAAGCCGATATACAAGAGTGAAGCCCTCAGGAGTATCTTCGCGCAGATAGATGACATCGCCACGAGTGATCTGACCGTGATTTTTATGGGAGACAGTGGCGTCGGCAAGGAGATCGTAGCCAGGTATCTCCATAACAAGAGTAACCGGTCGGAAGAACCGTTTGTCATTGTCAACTGCACGGTATTGTCTGAGGGGTTGATCGAGAGCGAGTTATTTGGCCATGAAAAGGGTGCTTTTACAGGGGCCATAAAGCAAAAACCCGGGAAGTTCGAAATTGCCGACGGAGGGACTTTATTTCTCGATGAGATCGGAGAACTGCCGATTTCGGTCCAGGCAAAGTTATTGAGATTTCTTCAGGACCACCAGTTTGAGAGGGTTGGAGGAACAAAGACACTCATTTCAGACGTGCGAATTGTTGCGGCCACGAACAAGAACCTGGAGGAGGAAGTCGAAGGAAGGCGATTCCGGGAGGACCTCTATTACAGGCTTTCTGTTATCCCTATAAATATCCCGCCATTAGCAGAAAGAAGGGATGATATCCTTCCGCTGGCGTATCACTTTTTCGAGAGGGCTCATAAACGATTCTCATGTTCAGCGAAAAAAATCACTCCAGAGGCTGAAAAACTCCTTTTGAATTACAGTTGGCCCGGTAATGTCAGGGAACTTGAGAATGCCGTAGAGCGAGCGGTGATACTGAGCAAGGATGACGCGCTGGATGTTGAGGCTTTTTCCTTTTTGAGCAGGGAGAAACGCATTGAGGGACGACCACAGGACCTCTCGTTGGGAGGCAATGAAAGGTACCTTATCGAAAAGGCCCTGGAAGAGACGAAAGGGAATATTCTCCAATCAGCGAAATTGTTGGAAATCAGCCGCACTACACTTTACAGCAAAATAGAAAAGCACGGGATCGATGGTTCACGGTTCTGTGGTGATTCATAAAGAACCTGCACGAGTAAATGTTTCTGTTATGTGAAATAAAATGTCTTCCTGTCTGATATTGAACATCCAGGGTTCACACTTCATTTCTCTCTCCAGTTTTTCTCACCCGGAAGATAGTTTAACTTGTTGAAGGAACAAATAATAGAACCTTCCGCTGTTGCATCGAAACACCACCTCTCTGTGGCATGATAATTGCCATTGATAGCCGCGGTATAGTACGCAAGACAAGGAAGAGGACGGATATGGAAGGAATCCAAATCAGCGTATACTACGTAGGTGTCCAAGACGACATCGCTCTGATCCAGATCGGTGGATATCTTGATACCGTGACATCGCCGCATTTGGAAAAGGCTCTGGACGATTTGACATCTGAAGGTTACAGCAACGTTGTTTGCGATCTGGGCAGTGTTAATTATATAAGCAGTGCTGGATGGGGGATATTCGTCAGCAAGATCAAGATGCTCAGGGATATGGGAGGGGACCTTGTCTTGAGCCAGATGATACCCGACGTTTTTGATGTCTTCAAACTCCTCGAGTTCGACAGGATCCTGAAGTTTTATGACAACTCCGATAAAGCCATCAAGGAAATCGATGAGCTCAGGGGATTGGAACCTATTGTACCGGAGTTGGAAGACGGGAGTGACAATCATCGCGATTCTGATTATTTCCAGGGTGATGAGAATCCGAACAGCCCTCTGAGTCGAGAGATATCAGGACACGATGACTACCCGCGGTCGTTGCTCTCTCCTACGGTTGGTGATGAGAAGGCCTCGTCAGGAGATATGCCGGGTGGAGACATAGAAGTCGGATCCACGAATCCTCTGATGAGCAAGGAGGGTTATGGTCTTCCATATGCGCTGGGTGAGAGGAACGTCCTGGATCGTGATCTGCCCCTCAACGAGAAGGTGAAATTAGCGGTCATTGACAATCCTCTGGCCGGAGCAACCACGATCAGGAAAGTACTCAATTCGAGTCGGTTTGGTTACGTAAAGGTAGGCTATATAAAGATAAAGAGAATTTTCAGGGAATTGGATCTGGACACAAGGGAGAAGCGATATCGATTCTGGAGGTCTCGTTGACGGTTTCCCACAGGGTGTGCGGAACAATTCCAACAGGTGAAGGAAGCGTCTTTCGCTAAAGAACACGGACATACCGGGAGAAAGGGGATCGCTCTGTTTTACTTTATAAAGATAAATCAGAAAAAGACCTCGATCAGATACTTCACTCTTTTTCTTACGGCAAATCTTTTCTTTGTGCTGAACGTTGCGGCCTATTCCCAGGGTCTGACAAAGGAGAGGGAGGAGGACGAAGACGATTCACGGAAGACTATAACCGCGCCGTTCTATCCCAGCACGGATCTCGATTTCAAATTTTCACCGGGCTCCGCGATCCAGGTGACGATATGGCAGGAACCAGACCTCAGCGGGAACTTTTCCATCGACAGTCAGGGATATGTCATACTGCCCCTGATCGGGAAAGTGAATGTGATTCGGTTCACACCTGAAAGCCTGAAGAGTTACCTGAAGGAGGAATATTCGTCTTATTTGAGAAATCCGATCATACAGATCCTTCCTCTGATCCGGATTAGCGTACTTGGAAATGTCCTTAAACCAGGCCTTTACAGGGTCGAACTAGACAGGCCGCTCTGGGATGTTATCGAGCTTGCCGGGGGCCCTACCGATAGAGGAGACGTGAGGAGGATGATCGTGATGAGAGGGGGGCTGACGATCAATGAAAACCTCCTCGAGGCATATGAAAAAGGAATATCGCTGCGCGAGATAGGAATCGAGTCGGGGGATCAAGTGATCGTTCGTCGGGCAAAAGGACCCTTTCCCTGGAGAACGCTGCTTTCCCTTGCATCTATCAGCGTCTCGATCTGGGCTATAGTCACCAGGAGATAACGAGGAGCTCGATGAAAAATGTGAGCCTTGAAGATCTAATGTTGTTATAAGGAGCATTTAAATGGAAAGCTACTTCCAGAAAATCAACACTTCATCA
>CAYTWO010000082.1:0-10160 GCA_964442125.1 uncultured Gemmatimonadota bacterium | reverse complement strand
AGCTTTGAAAAAAACGCAGGCATACCCGTGAGGTCTGTCGAGGCTTTTTGAAAAGACTTAGCGCGCAAGAGATTCGTGCAGTTCGAGTGAGAGAATCGCTCAACTTAGGTTAAAGTAATTGAGTCCCATCGCGTCACGGGTGGCCTGCAGGGTGGCAATTGCCTCCGCGCGTGCTTTTTTCGTACCCTTCTCGAGGATCTCTTCGACCAGACCATCTTGTTTTTCGAACTCAGCACGGCGCTCGCGGATCGGTTCGAGGAATCTCTCGAGCGCGTCGATGAGCCGCTTCTTGACCTCCACATCTCCAACCTTTCCCTTCCTGTATCGTTCCTCCAGATCTTTGACCTCTTCTTTGTCGTCGTTGAACTGCTGGTGATATATGAAGACCGGGTTTCCCTCCACGTGCCCCGGGTCGCTCGCGTGGATCCTCGTCGGATCGGTATACATCGAACTGACCTTCCTCACGACATCTTCCGGCGTATCGGAGAGAAAGATGGCGTTACTGAGCGACTTGCTCATTTTGGCCTGACCATCCGTTCCGACGAGTATGTCAAGATCAGCCTTACCCGCTTCAGGTTCGGGGAAGACCTCACCATACAGGCTGTTGAACCTCCTGGCGATCTCACGCGTTAGTTCGATGTGTGGCTCCTGATCCCTGCCGACAGGTACGAGATGAGCCCGGACCATGAGTATATCCGCCGCCTGCAGGATGGGATAAGAAAGGAGCCCAACGGATGGATTTTCGATGTGAAGGGACTTGATGACCTCCTTCAGTGTCGGGATCCGCTGTACTCGAGGCACAGTGACGAGCATGTTGAAAAGGAGAGAGAGTTCCGCAACCTCGGGTATCTTCGACTGGATGTAGATAACGCTCTTCTCGGGATCGATTCCGACGCTCAGGTAGTCGAGTACCATTTCCTGGATGTTTTCCGGGATACTGTGGATCGATTCAACGCCGGTGTGTGTTGTCAGCGTGTGAAAGTCGGCTATGATGAAGTAACACTCATATTCGTCCTGGAACCGGACCCGTTGTGTCAGGCTACCGACGTAATGCCCCAGGTGAAGCTTACCCGTAGGTCGGTCACCCGTCAGGATGCGTTTCCTCTGTGTCATTAGACTATCCTCTCCTCAACTGATTATGATCTTTTCTTATCGGGTGTAGATCCTTGTCTTCCAGAAAATGGGAGCGTAATTCCATATTGAGCTGCGCGATGCCTCCGCTTTCGACATACAAATATACGTTTTTGTGTTCCCCCGTCAATTATCCCAATTTCCCGGTGTAATGCAGCAGTTGTATTTAGGTGAAATCAAGGCGGATTATCTGAAAAATCGTTAACAATAAAGTGAAGATTTCCCTTGCTAAAAGAAGGAGACGTGTATAAATTAAAAAAATCTCCCTGATCGTGCTTGTCTCGCGTATGACCTGGGTCAAAATAACGGATATGATATTTAATACTAATAAGGGTACACGATTAATTGGACGATTTCAGATCTCTTTTTCCCATCACGGAGCATAAGTGTTACATGAACCATGCGGCGGTATCTCCCATGTCGACCAGGGTTGTCGACGCCCTACACAATTATATAAATATTCGATCCGAAGGGATCATCGACCCGTATTGCCAGAACGTCGAAAAGGGGAACGAGACCCGAGAGCTGATCGCAGAACTTATCAATGCTCCTGCCGATCGTATTGGTCTCGTCAAGAACACATCGACCGGTTTTAACATCCTCGCCACCGGCCTCGATTGGAAGAAGAGTGACCACGTCATTTTGAATGATATGGAGTTCCCGTCGAATGTCTATCCATTTCTCAACCTGGAGAGGCTGGGTGTAGAAGTCGAGTTTGTAAAGAGCCAGAACGGACGAGTAATCGTGGAGGATGTAATCGGTGCGATGCGACCCGAAACGGTCCTCGTATCTGTCAGCCACGTTCAGTTTTTAAACGGGTATCGCGTCGAACTCGAGCCGCTCGGGAGTGTATGTAGAGAACGAGGGATCATCTTCTCGGTCGACGTCATTCAATCGGCCGGAGCAATCGAACTCGACGTCGAGAAACAGTCGATCGATTTCATCTCCAGCGGCGGCCATAAATGGCTGATGGGGCCGATGGCGACCGGATTTATTTATCTCAGTCAGTCTGTCCAGGACAGGATATCACCCGCCTACGTGGGATGGCTCAGCGTTAAAGACGCGTGGAACTTCTTCGACTACAGGCTGGATCTCCTCGATTCAGCCGAAAGGTTCGAGGTGGCAACCGAGAACTGGATGGGATTATGGGGTTTTTGCGAGTCGCTCAGACTCCTCCTCGAAGTGGGTACGAAGAGGGTCGAGGGTAAAGTCCTCTCACTGACCGATCGCCTGGTTGATGGATTGATGGAACGTGGGCATGAGGTGGTGAGTCCCAGAGGAGATGGAGAGAAATCGGGGATTGTCCTCTTCTCTGCGGGAAGTACGCAAGAAGATAACGAAGCTGTTTTTCACAGACTCATGGATCGTAACATACACATCTCGTTTCGGGAGGGGTACCTGCGTTGCTCTCCGCACTTCTATAACACAGAAGAGGAGATCGAGAAGCTCCTCGAGGAGATAGACTGAGAGGTTGTCCGGCAGATAGAATAGTGCTATTTCACAGCATTTACAAGGGTTTCTAAGGAGGTGTTGACGATGAGGATAAATAACTGTTTTCAAACCTTGTTTGTAGCCATCATCATATCCTTTTTCATGGTCTTGAACGGGTTGGCTGAGGAAGAGAGAATGACGGTCACCCTTGATGACCAGGAGGAGGTCGCAATAACCGTATACAACCAGGATCTTGGCCTGGTCAAGGATCGGAGAACTCTCGACCTGCGGAAGGGAATGTTCCACCTCGAATTCATGGACGTCGCGTCCGGAATCGATCCCACGTCCGTCCATATTCGGTCCCTGACGGATCCAGGGGCACTTGCCGTCCACGAGCAGAATTACGAGTACGACCTCCTGAATCCCGAGAAACTCCTCGAGAAATATGTGGGGAAAGACGTGAAGATCTATGAGATCAATCCGGAGACAGGTGAGAGGGTAGAGCTTCGTGTAACGATCCTGAGCACGAACCAAGGTCTGGTTTACAAGACGGACGAGGGTATTACCTTTGACAGCTCCAAGGGTGGGAGTATCTACAGGCGGTGGTTTTTCCCCGGTATACCCGAGAACCTTATCAGCAAGCCGACCCTGGTGTGGTTCCTCGAGAGTGGAAAAAAAGGAAAACAGGACGTGGAGGTCTCTTATCTGACTTCAGGGATCAACTGGAAGGCCGATTACGTCGGGCTCTTGAACGAGAATGACACGGGCATGGATCTTACCGGCTGGGTTACGATCGATAACCGGAGTGGCGCTGCGTACCGGGAAGCGACATTGAAACTCGTGGCCGGTGACATCCACAGGGCAGAGCGATATCCATCTCAGATCGAGAGGAGAGGTGGGAGGATGGATATGGCAATGGCTGGAAGACCTCAGTTCGAGGAGAAGGCTTTTTTCGAGTATCACCTCTACACGCTCGATAGAAAAACCACAATAAAAGAGAACCAGACCAAACAGATGACGCTCTTCGATGCGCCAGGCATTCTCGTCAAGAAGGAGTACATTTACAGGGGTACGGGCAGGTTTTACGCTCGCTGGGTCGATCCGGTGAAGGATAAGGTGGGTGTCTACCTGAAGATCGATAACAAGGAATCTTCCGGGATGGGACTTCCCCTGCCGGCGGGTATTGTCAGGGTCTACAAGGAAGACACAGATGGATCGGTACAGTTCCTCGGGGAAGACAGGATCGATCACACGCCGGTCGACGAGACATTCGACGTGAAGATTGGAACGGCCTTCGACATAGTTGCTGAAAGGAAGCAAACGGATTATAGAAAGATAGGGGATCATGTCTTCGAATCCTCCTATGAGATATCGATCCGGAATCACAAGGAGGAAGCGATCACGGTCAATGTGCTGGAGTTGATTCCCGGAGATTGGGAAATCATAGAGAAGAGCCATTCCTACGAGAAGAAGAAGGCCAACGAGATCAGCTTCATGGTGAGGGTCGGCTCGAAGAAAGAGGAGAAGCTGACTTACCGCGTAAGGATCCGGTAACAAGGGGATTCTCCTGGAACGACTTCCAAAGTAACGTGAGACATTGATGGTTACCAGGAATAGGAGATAAGGATCACATCTATGGGGGTGAGACTCTGAAACAGATACGAAAACGGGATGGAAGCCTCGAGAATTTTGATCCCGGGAAGATCAGTGCGGCCATGGGAAAGGCGATCAGGTCTGTAGACAGGGAAGCGTCTGTCACCCTGAAAGAACTGACCGAGAAGGTGATCTCAACCCTTGAAAAGAAATATAGTGACCAGATCCCCAGCGTAGAGACCGTTCAGAACGTCGTGGAAGAAGTCCTGATCGGTGAAGGCCTGGCCGATGTGGCACGCGATTATATTCTCTATCGCCAGAGACGCACGGAGATTCGCCAGGCCAAGGGAATCTTCGGGGTCCAGGATGACCTGAAACTGACGGTCAACGCGGCTAAAGTCCTGGAGCGGAGGTATCTGCGGAAGGATGAAGCCGGGAGGATCATAGAGACACCGCGGGGCATGTTGAGGAGGGTAGCCAAGGTAGTGGCTTCTGTTGAGTCGGACTATGTTACCGGGAGAGAGGTCGAGGAGATTCAGGAAGATTTTTACAGGATGATGCTGAGGCTCGAGTTTCTTCCCAATTCGCCCACCCTGATGAACGCCGGAACCGAGTTGGGTCAACTCGCGGCCTGTTTCGTGATCCCGGTGGAAGACTCGATGGTGGGGATATTTGATGCCCTCAAGACCATGGCGTTGGTCCACCAGTCGGGTGGTGGTACCGGGTTTTCTTTCTCTCGATTGAGACCGAGAAATGACGTGGTTAAATCTACCGGTGGAATAGCCTCTGGGCCTGTCTCCTTCATGCAGGTTTTCGACGAGGCGACCGAAGTGATCCGGCAGGGTGGCAGGAGAAGGGGCGCCAATATGGGAATTCTCAGGGTAGATCACCCGGATATCCTGGAGTTTATCTCGACCAAGGCGAGAGGTGAGATCCTGAAGAACTTCAACATCTCCGTGGCAGCCACGGATGAGTATATCGAAGCGGTGAAAAATAACGGCCCATATGACCTGATAAATCCCAGAAATGGAAAGGCGGTCGGGCGATTACGTGCTCGAGATACTTTCGATCTGTTGGTCCAGATGGCGTGGATGAATGGAGATCCGGGGATGATCTTTATCGACCGGATCAACAGCGAGAACGCAACACCACAAGTCGGCGTGATCGAGAGCACGAACCCGTGCGGTGAACAACCTCTCCTTCCTAACGAGTCGTGCAACCTGGGCTCGATAAACGTTTCTGCGATGATGGATGGTGACCGGATTGACAGGGAAAAACTGGACAGAACTGTCGCGCTCTCTGTCAGGTTCCTGGACGACGTGATCGATGTCAACCTGTACCCATCACGCGAGATCGAAGAAATGACGAAGGGAAACAGAAAGATCGGGCTCGGTGTGATGGGGTTCGCCGAGATGCTGATAAAGGCGGGGATCCCATATGACTCACCCGAAGCCCTCTCGATGGCGGAGGATGTGATGTCCCTGATCAGGGAAAGGGCGAGGGAGGAGTCTGTCAGGCTCGCGGAGCTGAAAGGCTCATTCCCCAATTTCAGAGGCAGTCTCTGGGAGGAGAGGGGGTTCGAGAGGATCCGGAACGCAACCCTGACCACTGTAGCTCCTACCGGTACTATCAGTCTCATCGCAGGTGTCTCGAGCGGTATCGAGCCTCTCTTTGCCCTTTGTTACATCAGGAACGTGATGGAAGGTACGAGGCTTCTGGAAAAGAACCCACTATTCGAGGCTTTCGCCAGGGAAGCCGGTTACTACAATGAAGGACTCACGACGGAGATAGCCAAGAAGGGCTCTGTAAGGGATATCGATGCCGTTCCTGAGGAAGCGAGGAAATTGTTCGCTACCGCTTTCGACATCGAACCGGAATGGCACATCAAGATGCAGGCTGCCTTTCAGAAGTACACCGACAATGCTGTCTCAAAGACCGTCAACCTGCCTGAACATGCCAGTTTGCAGGACGTCAAGGATATTTATATGCTGTCATATGACCTTGGTTGCAAGGGAATCACCATATATCGATACGGAAGTCAGGCCGGGCAGGTCCTCTCTTTCGGAAGTGAATCGGTAGATGGTGGGGACAGGGTTATTGTCCACCCCGATCTGATAAGGAGTGCAGGGGTACTTGAAGTGGGCCCTGAGTGGACAGGTGATTGTAAAACGTGCGCCTACTAAAAATATTTAACATTACATCTCCGGATAGAACCTGAACCATGCCACGATCACTATCGATCGGATGGTAGTCCACGGGTATCGTTTTAGGTTTCAATCTGCTCAAACGTCCCGCCTGGATTGAGATTCGAGGAAGACAGGTCCCCGGAAAATAATTTCTTGACATTCTATATATAGTATATTAGTATATTCAATAACAATATATAGTATTAAATAAATCATCTATTAAGGTCCAGGGAGGAGTGAAACATGACGTCGGATAATGATTTCGAGGGGAAGGCGATGGCGGAACTCGAAGGTGCCGAGAAGGCCGATACGGAGGGCGAAGAATCCAGCGGTAGGGTACAATTCGAGTTCGACCAGGGTGAGATAAGCCTAACACGAAATGCTATAGAAGTCCTCAAGAGGAGATATCTGAAGAAAGACGAGGATGGGGCAGTGGTCGAAACCCCGGAGCAGATGTTCAAGCGGGTCGCTCACCATGTAGCCATGGCTGACCTCCTTTATGAGCCGGAGTGTGACCTGGAAGAGACAGAAGAGAGGTTTTACCAGGTCATGGCCAATTGCGAGTTTCTTCCCAACTCTCCCACCATGATGAACTCGGGAAGAAAACTGGGACAGTTATCCGGATGTTTCGTGATCCCCATCGAAGACTCCATGGAGAGTATTTTCGATGCCATCAAGAGTGCCGCGCTCGTCCAGAAAAGCGGGGGAGGCACAGGCTTCTCATTCTCCAGGATAAGGCCAAAGAGTGACAGGGTAAAGTCAACGAAGGGGATTTCGAGTGGCCCCCTCTCGTTCCTCAACGTATTCGATGCGGCCACAGAAACCGTCAAACAGGGGGGGACGAGGCGTGGGGCGAATATGGCCGTGATGAGGGTCGACCATCCCGATATTATCGATTTCATTACCGCGAAGAAAGACGAAGGTAGTCTGTCCAATTTTAACACTTCTGTGACTGTAACAGACGAATTCATGACCAGGGTGGAAAACGATGAGGAGTATGATCTGACAAATCCATGCACTAAGAAGGGCACGCGAAGTCTGAAAGCAAGAAAGGTCTTCGAACTGATGCTGACGATGGCCTGGAAGAATGGTGACCCGGGCATAATCTTCATCGACCGCGTCAACCGTGATAATCCCACACCCCACCTGGGTGAGATAGAGAGTACGAATCCATGCGGTGAACAGCCGCTACTCCCTTATGAGTCGTGCAATCTGGGATCGATCAACCTTGCCAGGATGGTCAGACGCGAGAATGGAAAGGTATTGCTCGACTGGGATAAATTGAGAGAAACTGTCTGGATCGCGGTAAAATTTCTCGACAACGTTATCGATATAAACAAGTACCCGATTGAGATAATCGAGAGGATGACACGGGGAAACAGGAAGATTGGTCTTGGAGTGATGGGTTTCGCGGACATGCTGATCCTGATGGGGATCCCTTACAATTCCGAGGAAGCGATTACTGTAGGCGGTGAAGTCATGCGATTCATCACGGAAACGGCGAGGAAACGCTCAGAGGACCTCTGTCAGCACCGGGGCTCATTCCCCAACTTCAGGGGAAGCGTCTATGACCTCAGGGAAGAGCCGGAAACACGTAACGCCACCTGCACGACGATTGCTCCGACGGGAACCCTCAGCATTATTGCGGGGTGCTCGAGTGGTATCGAACCTCTTTTTGCCCTTTCCTATATTCGCCATGTAATGGATGATGATCGGCTGGTGGAGGTCCATCCGATTTTTGAAGCGGAGGCAAGGAGGCATGGATTCTATAGTGATGAATTGATGGACAGGCTTTCGAAGGGCGAAAGCCTTCAGAAGATGGTCGGTGTTCCACCAGAGGTGAAGAAACTCTTTATCACTGCCCATGATATAGACCCGGAATGGCATATCCGCATGCAGGCAGTCTTTCAACGTTACACGGATAACGCCGTCTCCAAGACCGTCAACTTTTCGCACGAAGCAACCCTTGATGATGTCAGAGATGTCTATACAATGGCCTACAAGTTAGGGTGCAAGGGAGTCACGATTTACAGGGACAGGAGCCGTGATAAGCAGGTCCTGAACGTTGGCGGTTCCCGCGAATTTCAGAGAGAAGACGTCAAAAACGTCATAAAAAGGGACAGGCCGAAGATGTTGAGAGGGAACAGCACCGAAATGCAAACCGGCTGTGGTCCCCTCTATGTGACCGTCAATGAGGACGAAAAAGGCCTGTTCGAACTTTTCAATACCATGGGAAAGGCGGGAGGATGTGCCGCCAGTCAATCGGAAGCGATTGGCAGGCTCGTTTCACTGGCCTGGCGAAGCGGTATCGGTGCCGATTCGATCATAAAGCAGTTGATCGGGATCCGCTGTCACAAACCGTTTGGTCTGGGCGAAAAGGCAATCCACTCGTGCTCGGACGCTATTGCAAAGGCCATCCAGTTGTATCTCAATATCGATCACTCTTCAACCGACTATTACCCCGGTGCGGGAGCCTGTCCGGAATGCGGAGCGACGATGGTGCATGAGGGTGGGTGTTCCTTCTGCAGGTCGTGTGCTTACTCGGATTGTTCATGAGGTTGTCAACCATCCAGACGCACAGGTTTGGTCTTCATCGACGTTTTCTGTCTTGCAGATCATTCGTATCGAGTACTGAAAGATCCCTCCTATAGAGCCTCCTTATCGGGAAAAATAGCACCCGCAGATATCCGCGTGACGGTGGGATTAGGTTTTATTAAGACCACGTTAGCGTGCGAAGAAAGGATGGATGTGTATGGGTGTCTTATCTGACAAGTGGATCAGGAAGATGGCGTTCAAATACGACATGATAACCCCTTTCGCGGAAGCGAGCGGGAAGGCGGGGGAGATATCTTACGGGCTTTCTTCGTACGGTTATGACGTGAGGCTCTCGGATGAATTTATGATTTTCAGGGCGGAAAAATTAACCGTTATTGATCCCAAGGACCTGCCTCCAGATACCCTGGAGCCTTTCTCTGGCTCGGAATGCCTGATTCCTCCCGGCGGGTTTGTCCTGGGAAGGACCCTCGAGTATTTTAAGATTCCCAGGGATATACTGACACTTTGTGTAGGCAAGTCGACCTACGCGCGATGCGGTGTCACTGTCCACGTCACCCCGTTCGAGCCAGAATGGGAAGGCTTCGCCACGCTGCAGATTGCGAATCACAGTTCAGTCCCGGCAAAAGTCTACGCCAACGAGGGAATCGCACAGATCATCTTTCTCAAGGCCGAGTCGGTGTGCGAAACATCTTATGCCGACAAGCGAGGCAAGTACCAGTCCCAGAAGAATATTACACCCCCCAGAGTATGATGCATCCGCATCTCTTCCTCTCCTGAAAACTACCCTTGACCTCTAATCACATTTATGCTAAGATAACATAGAAGCATAACCACGATTTTCACCCTTATCTCCAAATCTCCTTTCAAGGAATTTCGTGATGAAGCCCTCTATATATTCCTTGATCCTCTTATTACCTGTTTGTACCTGCTCTGTAATGCTGTGGCCACCCCTTGTCTGTTCTGAGGAATTCATCAAGCCGGGGATAGTATGGGAAGGAGATCGTTTAATCGATAAAGCAACGGACCAGACCATCTTTGTCCATGCTCCAGACGCAGAGGACATATCAGGGTTTTTTTCAACATTCTTTTTCTATAACTCAAAATTATCCCAATCCGTTCAATCCCTCAACGACAATCCAGTATGACATCCCAGAGGGAAGTGGCATTGTGCTGGTGGAGATCAACATTTATGATGTCAGGGGCAGCTTGATCAAAAAATTGCTCGATGAGAAAAAGGACCCCGGTAGTTACTCAGTCAATTGG
>CAYTWO010000081.1:0-10546 GCA_964442125.1 uncultured Gemmatimonadota bacterium | reverse complement strand
CCGACGAGTAACGCGGTGGGTCGGGATGCATCGGTGGTCGAATGCCATCGTATTTATGAACCTGACCACTTGGCCCGCAAGAGATGCGTGCAGTTCGAGTGAGAGAATCGCTCAACTTAGGTATTAGACAGCGTTGACAAAGGAGAAACGCATGTCTATCTTTGAGATATGCCGTTACATCCTTTTATAGCCCAAAGCTGTTCAAAAACGAACACGAGGGGATAATGAAGAACAGGCGTATCGAAAGAGACAGTCTTGGAGAAATGGAGATCCCCTCCTCGGTATATTACGGGATCCAGACCGCACGAGCCATTGAGAACTTCCCGATAAGCGGTCTCCGGGCAGGTTCTCCTTTTATCCGGGCAACCGCTTATATAAAGAAGGCTGCTGCCCTTGCCAACACCGAGCTTGGACTTTTACAGGAAGAGATCGGTCAAAGGATCGCAAGCGCCGCCCAGGAGATCATCGACGGGGGTCTTCGAGACCAGTTCGTCGTGGACGTCTTTCAGGCAGGGGCCGGGACTTCCCACAACATGAACATGAACGAGGTGATTGCCAACAGGGTCATAGAGATGCTTGATGGAGAAAAGGGAGATTATTCCATCTGTCACCCCAACGACCACGTCAACCTCGCACAATCGACCAACGACGTATGCCCGACGGCAATACGCCTTGCCGCTCTTCTCGTGGTGTCTGACCTGTTGACAAATATCAGGCAACTGGCCGGAATTTTCAAAGACAAGGGGAAGGAATTCGACTCCGTCATCAAGTCAGGAAGAACCCATCTCCAAGATGCAACACCGATCACCCTGGGGCAGGAATTCCGGGCCTATGGGACATGCCTCGAGAACCATGCGGCTAACATCGAAGTAACCACCAGCTCTCTCAAGGAGCTTGGTATTGGAGGAACTGCCGTGGGGACAGGTCTCAACTCCCACCCGCGATACCGCGAGTTGGTCGTCGAGCATCTCTCCACGGAGACGGGACTCGATCTCAAAATCAGCCTCGACCCGTTCGAATCGATGCAGAGCATGAGACCCGTCACAGCGCTTTCTTCTTCTCTGAGAGACCTTGCAACGGATCTGATCCGTATTGCCAACGATATTCGCCTCCTTTCCTCAGGACCCACAACCGGCCTGGGCGAGATCAAACTCCCGGCAGTCCAGCCAGGGTCATCTATCATGCCGGGCAAGGTAAATCCCGTGATGGCAGAAATGCTCAACATGGTCTGCTTCGAGGTCCTCGGGAATGACTCGACCATAAGCTTTGCAGCTCAAGCCGGGCAGCTCGAACTAAACGTCATGATGCCGGTAATATCATATAAGCTCCTCTTCTCTCTCGAGATACTGACGAATGCGATCAGAGCCTTTTCAGACCGTTGCGTTGGAGGAATCGAGGCAGATCGTGAAAGATGTCTCGACTATGTCGAGAGGAGCATTGCCCTGGTGACCGCCCTGAGTCCGCACATCGGGTACGCTAAGGCGGCTGAACTGGCCAAGGATAGCCTCTCACAGGGGAAAGCACTCAGGGAGGTGATTCTGGAGAAGGGTCTTTTTGATGAGGAAGAACTGAATAAGATCCTCGACGTCAAGTCGATGACGACGCCGGGCATGCCTGGAGAAACTAAATGATGATCAGGCGGTTTGCTTTGGTCAAGAGCGCCTCTCTCTCCTCTTTCGTGATCAACCGTGATCTCACCACTCCACCGGTCTCGGGCAGATCGCCTTCATGGTAGAAAACCACCTCGTTTCTCGTGAGAATATCTAAATAGGTATCCCTCTCCTCCCCATCGATCATTCCTTCCGAACCTGCGAAAAGGAGAGGCGTAGAGCGGGGGTTTACAACAATACTCAAGGCGGAATCCCCCACGGTCAGGCCTGACGCGATCCTCAAGCCCTCCACAGGCAGGTGACTCTCCCGCGGATCCCACCGTATATAGACCACTATATCCCTGGATATGCCCCTGTTTTGACGCTTCCCGATCGAGTGCTCCTCGACGATACCGCCCTCCATTTTTTTCCTTCTGGTCGGAGCGACAGAGTAAAAATCCCGGCATCCCGTTATCAGGTTGCTGAGAACGGTCAGCCCGGAGAAGACAGCCGGTTTGTTCAATGGGACCTCGTAGCGCCTGCAACCGTATGCACACGCGTACAGTCTGAGCCCTTCGCGGAAGTGTTCAAAAAACCCATCCTCCATCATGTGGAGTACACCACGATCAATGAGGTAGAGGTGAACTTCGCTTCCGCTCATGAGCCGGCTTTTTACTTCCGATATCCAGGCGGGCTTGACAGGGTCCTCTGGTCCGGCAATAACCAGAAAACCTGTCATATCCTTCGTATTTCTTTCCTCTGGACTCACATCCTCTGGTGATTCGGTCCGCCTCCGCCCTCCGGAGGCACCCACGTGATGATCTCATATGGATCCATTACGTCACATGTCTTACAATGGACACAGTTGGTGGGATTTAGCTTCAGGTGTTTCCCATCACCCTCTTCACCCTCCATCTCGTAAACACTTGTCGGACAAAACGATTCGCAGGGATTACCATACTCCTCGACACATCGCTTGTTGCAGATATCGTAATCCTCGATCAAGAGGTGTGGTGGTTGATCCTCATCGTGTTTCGTTCCGGAATAGAAGACATCGGTGAGTTTATCGAAGGTAAACTTGTTGTCGTACCTGATCTCTTCTTTCTCCTTCCACACACCCCCGAAGAAGTCCCGGACCTTCATCATCCTCGAAAAATCAGGCACGGCGGGCATCGGATCTTTCAACCCCCTCCCACCCGTGACCATCTGCAGCCCTGTTCTCAACACTCCCTTCCAAAACCCGTCATCAAACCCCTGGTGGAAGTTCCTCACCGGGTAGAGCTCCTTTCTGATCCAGCTCTCTTCGATGAGGGTCTCATATCTCATTAGCGTGTCCTCGGTAACATCACCTCTGGCCAGGGCTTCAAAGATTATCTCTGCAGCCAGCATCCCGCTCTTCATGGCTAGATGGATCCCCTTCAGAGACCTCAAATTGAGGATACCCGCGGAATCGCCCACGACCAGGACACCCGCGCTGTAAGGCTTGGGGATAGCGTAATATCCGCCCTCGGGGATCGTCTTGGCACCGTACTCCACGATCTGTCCACCTTTCAGGAGACCCGAAACGTATGGGTGACCCTTGAATTCCTGCAGCATGGCGTGCGTGTTATTATGGGGATTGCTGTTGCCAAGTCCCAGGACCATGCCGACTCCCATTAAATCGTCGCCCATCGCATAGATGAAACCTCCACCGAAATCATCCGTTCCCAGGGGCCAGAGCATGGTGTGGACGATGCCTCCCGCCCGGAGGGGACTGTCGGGAACTTCCCAAATCTCTTTGACGCCCAGCGAATAGTTTTGGGGGTTTTTGTCCCTATCGAGGTCCATCTTTTTTACCAAAGTCTTGGTCAGGGTTCCCCGTGGTCCTTCCCCCAGGACAGTAACCTTGGCCAGTATGTCGATCCCGGGTTCGTAATTGGCCTTCCGCTCCCCATTCCTGTCGATACCCTTGTCGCCTGTCCTGACGCCTATCACCGCGCCATCCCGATAGAGAAGCTCAACGGCCGGAAACTCCGGAAATATATCAACACCCATCTCTTCGACCATAGGGGACAACCACCGGAGATACTTTGACAGAGAGATCACGTAATTCCCGTGATTTCTCAGGAAGGAGGGGAGAACCGGGAGCCTGAATTTTCCCTTTTTCGTCAGGAAATAGAGGTGGTCGTCATTGACAGGGATCCCTGGAAAATGCGGCTCCTTTTCCCTCCAATCCGGGATCAACTCATCGAGGGCCCTGGGATCAAGCACTGCTCCTGACACGCCATGCGCTCCTATTTCTCTCCCTTTCTCAAGGACCATGATCGATACCTCATCACCCTTTCCTTCCTTCACGATTTTCGCGAGGTGGTAGGCACCACTGAGACATGCCGGACCGGCCCCGACAAAAAGGACATCAACCTCGATGCTTTCTCTTTCCGTTTCCATGATATTTATCCTTAACCCTCCTCCTTTTTTGACGCAAATCATTCGTATTCCTGATTTTTTAATAATACGATATGGTTCTCCGATGTCAATAAAGAAACAGGACCTTGAGTGAGTAGTGATTAGTGAATAGTATCCTCCTATCACACTGGATGGAACTGGATCGGGAGTTACGGTGGGATGTGATCCCGAACAGGGTGTGTGTAAGATTCCCGACGCGCTTCGCTTGCGGGAATGACAGGGAAGGAGGAGTATCACGCACCCTCAATGTCATTCCGGCTTGTCCGGAATCTTGATATTCGTGGATAATATCCTGACATGGATATGTCAGAAATAGACAGACAAAGGGTAGGAAGAGGAGAGGCCACATCCAAATATCGTGATCAATCCATTTTCTCTCTACGATCTTCGGTCGACAACTCCTGGTCGCCACCATGGACTCTTCCCCTGAACACAGGAAGGAGAAAGTTCAGGACACTGCCTCGTTCGGCACCCCTTTCCGCCCAGATAGCGCCTCCATGCTCTTCTACCAGATGCCGGCAGATGGCAAGTCCCAGGCCGGTCCCTCTCTCACCCTTCTTTCCCTTTAACCGAATATAGCGATCAAAGATCGCCTCGAGCTGGTCTTGTGGTATACCGGTACCCGTATCGATTACAGAGACTTTGACAAAATGACCGTATTTCGCCGGTTCATCTTTATCTCTCACTACCCGCTTCACATCTTTCATCCCGGCTTTGCGGGCAAGGATAATAACCTTCCCGCCTGCAGGGGTATACTTCAGGGCATTCGCAATCAAATTTGTGAGTATCTGCTCTACTTTTGCCTCGTCGGCGTAAAGTGTAGGGAGATCGGTGGGTATCTGGCTCTCGAGAGAGATCTTCTTTTCATCTGCCGGTCCAGCAAGGGTCAACAGGACATTATTCAAGGGATTCTGGATATCGATTTCATTGAAATCGAATTCGATCTTGCCGGCTTCGATACGCGACAGATCGAGAATATTGTTGATCAAATCGCTCAGACGATCGATATTCCGCCTGGCCATGGAAATAAACATCTTCTGCTTCTCGTGGATCGGACCCGAGGCACCGCTGTGAATGATGTCGAGAGATCCCTTGATCGCGGTCATCGGCGTTCTCAACTCGTGAGAGACGAGTGATACGAACTGAGTCTTGAGCTCTGAGACCCGGTTGAGGTCCTCGTTCGCCTTCTTGATCTCCTCGAAATGATGGACATTGTCCAACGCCCAAGCCACCTGATTGGCGAAAAGGGACAGGTAACGAATGCCTTCCGGACCAAAACTGTTTAATTCCTCTCTTTCGAAATCAATGACTCCCAGGATCTTTTCACCCACCTGCAGCGGTATGGCCAGCTCTGCTCCCATCTCCAGCCAACCAGGTTGATATCTCTCGTCATTTGACACGTCTGGAAGGTGACACAGTTCTTTGTTCGCTATTACCCAGCCAATAACTCCACCCGAATTAATATTTACGTTCTCCTTACCCAATTCCTTTTTATTACGACACGAAGTACTGAGAATGGACAGCTCGCCACTCTCTTCGTCAAGAGCGAAAAGTGTGCAGGCGTTGTAACCGAGCTCTGAACTGGCTACATCCACAACCATCCTGGCCAGCTGTTCTTCGTCCGTTACGGTCATAAACGACTTCCCCGATTCGTAAAGGACCTTCATCTCTTTTGCGATCTGCTGGGTGCTTCCATACAGATGAGCGTTACTCATGGCAATTCCGATCAACTCGGAAACTCCCTTCAGGAGATCCACTTTGAAATCTTCTCTCGACAGTCTGGTGTGCGAAGCGAGGTTGATTACCCCCATAAGGCGCTTACCGTACAGGATCGGAAGTCCGACATAAGAGTTCAGGTCGACTCCTGCCTGTGTCGTGAGAGAGCGGGGGTCCTCTGACAGGGAGTCGAGCAGGATCATCTTCTTCTCTCTGGCGATTTCACCGGCCAGGGCTTCACCCATGGGAATTGAGGAGATTCCTTTGATGATCCCTGGTGGTAGACCAATTACCACCTTGAGGTTAAGAGTCTGCGTACCTTCGTCGAAGAGATAGATGGCCCCTGTATCAAACGCGGTGATTTCGAGTATCTTCCGGAGAGACAAATCGAGGATTTCATCCAGGACCAGGGACCTGCTGATGACCTTGGAGACCTCGTTGAGGGTGTTCAACTCATCGTTCTTGTCGTGAATCTCCTTTTCTTTCTGTTTCATTTCGGAGATGTCTCTGACAAACGTTTGTATCAGGTTCTCTTTCCCGATCGAGACCAACTGGCTGATGACATCCACGTCAAAGAATGAACCATCCTTCCTCTTCATCCGAACTTCTTCTTTCCCTTCACCTCGTTCCACGAGCATTTCCCTCGTCTTACTGAACTTTCGATGGTCCTCCGCATGGAGTATGTCTGCGATGTTGAGGCGAAGAAACTCTTTTTTCTTAAATCCGAAGAGATCGACCGCCTTCCTGTTGATATCGAGAATATTACCCGACATATCCTCCACGAAAATCGCCACGCTTGCCCCGTCGAAGAGGTTTCTGAATTTGTCCTCAGACTCCTTGACCTTTCTCATCAGATCGCGCTCATGTTCTATCTCCTTTTCCTTCATATCCGACTCTCTGCGGGCCTTTATCAGGGAGAGTGAAACAACTGACCCCAGGAGTATGATCAGAAGAGACAATGCGCTGACAAGATTCGCGTATTTACCTATCTCCCCGGCTTCTCCCAGAACGTAGTCGTAATCAGCATAGAGACCAACTATCCAGACCTGATCCGCCAGTTTTATCGGATTGTAGAGGGCAATCATTTTCTTTCCGTCAAAATTGTGGATGACGTCCCATCCCTGACCTCTCCTGCGCGTATTGAGGAACTCTCCCGAAAAGGTGTGACACTCTCCGCATGTCATCCTGCCATCGAAGATGCCTTGACTGTCAATGCTGGGATGGTCAGGGAAAGAGATCACCCGGCCTTCAGGGCTCAACCAGATGATGCGCATCCACCTCCGATCACTATTGTCAAAAGGTGATGTCGTCAGAGATTTAATACTGTCGATCTTGACACCTGCAGCGACAACCCCATCAAATACTCTACTCTCACGCCCCTTCTCCAGGAGAATCGGGTAAGCGATCCTGATCCTCCTCTGACCGGCACTGTTATTAAAGAGTTCAGACATAACCAGTTTCTTCTCTGTAAGCATCTTTTGAAAATAGTCCCAGTCACCCTCGGTCGGGGCATTATAAATGGGTTCACAATCTGCATGATACCCGAAGATCAAATTACCCTCTCCGTCCAGTCGCCTCAGGCAGGAGACATAGTCTGCCATGCTCTGAAATGTGATCTCAAAGATCTCTGACTCCTGAATATCATCAGGGGTCTTAATCTCCTCCAGCCGGCTCAGCTGTTGAAGCTCGCGGCCGATTCCCTCAAGGAAGTACTCCACCCGGTGCGAGGTTTTTTCCAAGACGCCTAAACCCTCAACGACAAAATCCTCAACCACTCTATCTTCTAATCTGGAGGAGATCAAATGTGACAGGGAGAACAGGGCAAGACCGGCCAGGGAGGCAATCAGAAAGACCAGAAAACCGGAGTTGTTCCTTTTGATCCAATGTCGAAAGGAGAACGCGAGTTTCATAAAATACCGGGCCTATGTGGCGGATGTACAGGTCAAGTATTAATCATTTATGTTTAGCAGTTAACCAGAGTTAAGATATTTTAGGAGTAGAACATACGGTGTAATAAATCGCAAAAATCATGCCCTTCACCTCCCTTTTTAGTTCTTCATCGAGATCGCAGGACTCAAATGCCCTAAGGATATATCAAAACGGAAGTTCTTGAGATTACCCAAACCTCGGTGGCTGATCGATGCTATAACAGGAATTTATCTAAACCGGTGGAGAGAGAAATAAATGCAGGGCTCGATTGAAAAGGTATGATAAAATTTCAAATTTTAAGACCCGGTCGAAACCCCTATTTGGTCACTATTAACCGAACACTATGTAATGAGTTTTTATCGATTTCACGAGACAACGGTCGGGTACGAATTAGCCCTGTATGGCCGGTCCTTGAAAAAATTTCAAAACACCCTTGACAGATTTAAAAAAAAGTGGAATAATAACACTACAGGCCAAACTCCTCCTCATCCGGTTATTCGGTGTCAAACAATGATTGCTCAGAGATAGAGGAGGTGAACTTGATTCATATGCGACTCGTACGTCGAAGGAGGAGAATGTTGTCTGCTTGGAAAAGACGCTTTATATCTCAAGAAGGAGTTTGAAATGCAAAAGACATTGTCCGTTCTATTGACTGTTTTGATCCTTCCTTTGATCTTCTTCACCCTCCTCAGTGCCAAAGAGGTGAGAAGGATCATCCAGGAAGAAATCCCGCTCTCAGGTGATGAAATCCTGCAAACTCTGCCAGGAGGCGGATCGGTGAAGAAGATCCCTTCACCGGCCAGGCTACTCCAGGTTGGAACCGTTATCGACAGCACAACGATGGACCACCAGTGCAACGGAAACATTCACCAGCGTGTTGCGACAGTCGGTGACAGCGCCTTGCACGTCACGGCAATGATCTCTTATGACATGGACACCGGCTATGCCACGAGAGGTATGAAGTATTTTCACTACGCCAATGGTGCGTTCGTTAACTTTGGTTACGTTGAAGGGTCAGGGTTCGGAGATGAGAGAGGCGGTTACGGTTCTGTCATCAGCTACTATCTGCCCGGTGGCGCCCTCGGGAACATCGCCATGGTGACATCCCACCCCAATCTCGACAGTCGTGCGTTTGGTCCACACTGGTATCTTTTCCAGGACGCCTTTCAGGGCATCGGTGCCTTCGCTGCCTATGAAGGTCCGATCGGTGACGGGGTTAACGAGTGTGATGATTATTTATGGCCGAGCCTCTATGTCACCAATGACAACACGGGCAACATGGCCATGGTGGGAAGAACGAACATCGGCAATTGTGCGGGCGCCTTCGATAACATCGGCGTGACGCACAAGACCATCGGCGACCTGACGTGGGAGGATCCTGTTCAACTCATCGTTCCCGCCGAATGGTGGAACGGCCCCGACATACCCACGTTGGCCGGGGCGGACAACGGTTACATGATCATTGTGACGGACGAATTCCAGACGAATGTCTATTACTGGGATTCGACCGATGGCGGTGTCACCTGGAGTAACAGGAAAGACGTTACAGGTTTTCCGACAACTCCTATCGTAATTCCGCCGGATTCGAACTCGACCGAGTACCGTCCGATCCAGAATGCCGCGGTCGCCGTATCGCCCGGCGGAACACCCCACGTTATCTGGTCTGCCTATCAGGCCAGGGGGGTTAACCCGGCCGACTCCCTCTGGGCACCCGGAGGTGGTCTCTGGCAGTACAGGACCAAGCTCGAGCACTGGGACCCCGTTAATGGAATCAACACGGTCTACAGGCATACCGCGGGGCTGGCAGACACCGTCATAGGCACTGCATTCGCCTACAACGTGGGCCACATATCCATCGGTTTCGGCCCGACCGATGACATCATCTACGCGGTCTATGAGGGATTTGTCGACGCCGACGTTGACACGACCCATGTGGGGGGATTCGGCTTCGGCGATATCTACGTCTCTCTGTCGACCGATGGGGGTGTTACCTGGCAGGACCGCGTGAACATCACCAACAGCATAGGTTCAGACGACCTCTACCCGGCCATCGCGCGGAAGAATCCCCAGGGGGTCGTGCAGGAAATGCCCGGATTTAGCGTTGGAAATGCCGATGGTGTCAACGACTTCGTCATGATCTACCAGAACGATGACGTTGCGGGGACGTTCATGCGTGGAGACGAACCAGGTCCGAATTTCGACATGCTCCTCGTCGCACCTGTCGACTTCGCAACCATTTCCGTGGCCGGCATCGGCGACGATGTCGACAATGGCGGGAGCAGGATCCCGAAGGCTTTCGCGCTCAGCCAGAACTTTCCCAATCCCTTCAATCCATCTACGATCATCTCGTACCAACTGGCCGAGAGGGCTCAGGTCTCGATCAAGATCCACAACGTCAGGGGTCAGGTTATCAGAGAGCTGGTCAGCGGTGAGAAGGAGGCCGGTGATTATTCCGTCCAGTGGAACGGAAAGAATCAGGCCGGTCAGAGGGTTTCGAGCGGCATCTATCTCTACACACTGGAGACCGACAAGGGCTTCAGTTCCACCAAAAAGATGGTCGTCCTGAAGTAACTCGAGTCAAAAGGAAAGAGTCAGAAGTTAGAAGTTTAAAGGGGGGACAGATTCGGTACTGTCTCCCCTTTTTGATTTTCGACGCGTGTTGCTTCGCAACCCTTGCGGGAATGACGGATAAGTGGGGGCATTACACACCCTTAATGTCATTCCGGCTTATCAACTCCACCGTCATTCCGGCTTGTCCGGAATCGATTCCCGGCGTGCTCCATTTCATGGCACTTGCGGGAATGACGGAGAGGGAGGAACTTCAAAAGGTTCATGTTTCAGTGTGAATCAATCAGAGAAATTGTGGA
>CAYTWO010000080.1:0-10612 GCA_964442125.1 uncultured Gemmatimonadota bacterium | reverse complement strand
CGGGAATGACGGAGAGGGAGGTCATTCCGGCTTGTCCGGGTCCTCGTCATTCCGGTTTGTCCGGAATCTATTACTAACGGGAACGCTCGCTATGCATTGTCGTTCATGGGATTGAACTGGATCGGGAGCTACGGTGGGATGTGGTCCCGAGCAGGGTGTGTGTAAAGGTCCAGGTCCAAGTAGTGATATCGTCACAGGATTGAGGGCCTTTACACCCAAGGGCATCCCACATGCTGTTTCCATCACGGAGGATGCCCGTCCCAGTGAGGGATCCATCCCACCGTATATTTGTGTCATACTTAATGGGGTGCCGCGGAAAGGCTTTACACTCACTAAAGGTCAGGTTTCAGGGGTGGAAATAACAATATGGGGCATTATTAAACGAGATTCCTTGACTCAACCGAAATATAGCGTTATATTGTAATAGTTAGAGGCATTATCGATCTACAGCTTTTTTTCTATACCTTGCAAATATCCCTCGATTGGCCCTCGAAAGTCCGCACTGGACAGGTCAATCCCCCATGGAAGGGTTCAACATGGATCTATCCGATTTCGAAAGGAAGAGGGGGAACGGGTTGGAGTACAATCAAAATACCCGTTCGATGGATGCTCACCGGCTCAGACAGCTGGTAATCAAGGATGATTTAACCGAATTATACAACAGAAGATATTTCAAGGAAAGACTTCGAGAAGAGAAAAGAAGGGGTGACTTGCAGGGGTCGCCCTTTTCTCTTCTGATCCTGGACGTCGATCACTTCAAGGAGGTCAATGACAATTACGGGCATGTAGTAGGTGACAAGGTCCTCATCCAGGTAGCAAGAATCATCGGGGAGTCTGTGAGGGAGATCGACATATCATGTCGCTATGCAGGTGATGAGTTCGTGGTTATTCTCCCCGGAGCTCAAGAGGAGGAGACAGAATACGTAATCAGGAGGATCATCAATAACCTGAACTCGTTCTCCTGGGAAGAGATGACCGGAATAAGCCTCCCGAAGTTGACCTGTAGCGTTGGTTTCACCTGCTATCCCAATGATGCCAGGGAACTTTCACAGCTTATCAAGCGGGCGGATAAGGCCCTCTACCTCGCAAAGAAACAAGGCAGGGATTGCTGGATAAGGTGGAAGAACCGGTTTACGACAGGGCGTGATGACTGGTCAGGGTCACGGCAGGATCAAACCCTCGAGATGGTTGGAAGGATAAAGGAACGAGAAAGACTCCTTCGGATTATCGAACACGTAAAAGGGGGGACAGGCTGCTCTGTCATCATCGAGGGTGAGATGGGGGTTGGAAAGACCCGGCTCACCCAGTATGCCATGATAAGACTCGAGTATCATGGATTCAAATCACTTTCGATAAATTGCTTCAAGGAGACCGCCGAGATACCCTACTTTCCCCTGCGTGAGGCGTTGAGCTACCTGGAAGAATCATTCAAAGACGAACTGAGAGCGACAATAAAGGAGCTCAGCCCCGCACATCTCAGGGAACTTTCAAGGTTTTATCCATCGATGGTTGTGAAGGGGCTTATCCCCAACAATCTGGATACAAATACAGACACTTCTGATAAGTATCAACTTTTTGAAGCATTCCTCAAACTGTTCACCCATCTTTCAAGGGTGAACCCTCTCGTGGTTGTAATAGACAACCTCCAGTGGGCGGATTTCTCGACACGAAAACTTTTCGATTATATGGCCAGATCCACAGCCAATGAAAGCATTCTCCTGATTGGGCTGCGTCGAACGGGTGGAATGAGTTCAATAGAAATGCTCGATGACGATGCATTTGGTGGAAAAGAATATGTCGATCGAATCAAATTAGATAACCTGGGCAGGAAAGAATGTGATCTCCTGGTAGAAGGCTTGATGGGCAGAGAAAATCTGCCTGAGAATTTTCTTGAAACCCTCTTCAACCGGACCGCGGGGAATCCGTTGTTTGTGGAGGAGATGATCAAGTACCTGGAACGACAGGAGCAGGTCTCCGGCGAAGGATCTTTCGAGAACAAATTCTCCGTACCAGGCAGCGTCACAGAAATGTTGAGGGGTCAAGCTGACGCGATCCAGGAAGACAAAAGGTCGATCCTGGCCATGGCCTCGGCCTTTGGTGTGGAGTTCAGTTTTGATCTTCTTATGCTACTCTCACTGAAGAACGAAGGATTTCTCCTCGACGTGATCGATGAGGCGGTGAAGCAGCGCGTCCTCAAGGAAGTGTTTCATCCGACCGAAGATCGATATGCGTTCGTTAACCCACTTTTTCAACATGTCCTCTACGAAAGCATTAACAAGAGAAGAAGAAGAAATTTACACAAGCAGATAGGCAGCTTCCTCGAGAAATACTATTTTGATCGAGTAGAGGAACTTTATGGTGAGCTCGCTTTTCATTTTCAGCACAGTGGCAATATGGTGAAGGCCCTGGAATACACGATCAAAGCGGGTGAAAAGGCAGAAGAACTTTTCGCGAATCGAGAGGCTATCCTCTACTTCGATAGGGCGATTCAAATCCTTACAGGATATAAAAACGGTGATTACGATCGGCAACTCTTACTGCAACTGACCGAAAAAAAAGGAGATGTCCTGGACCTGATCGGGGAATATGATGAATCCGAGAGGGTGTACCAGAGCATCGTTGGGACATTTGTGGAAGGTGAAGGAGCGAAGAAGAGACAGGCAAGGATAATGGGGAAACTCGGGATGGTATTGGACAAGAAGGGCGAGACGGGAAGGGCGATCGAAATACTGAAAGAGGGATTGAATGCCGTTGACAAGACCGAGGGAGAAGAAAAAGCCAGGCTGTTGAGCACGCTTGCGGACATTTATCTGAGGGATGCAAAACTGAACAAGGCAATAAAATGCTGCACTGAGGGGTTGGGCTTCCTTCAGCGGTGCGGAGAATCAGTCGTTGGGGCGCAGATCAATATGGCCATAGGATGTACATATCTGGAGAAGGGGGAAAGTAAAAAAGCAAAATATCACCTGAAGCGAAGCATAGAGATTTACAATGAAGTTGACGACCTGAAAGGACTGGGAAGGGCTTTCATCAGCCTGGGGACTCTCTATTACTCCGGTGGGAATTATGAAAAGGCCGAAGAATATTATGAGAAGAGTCTGCAACTTGCCACCAAGATGGGCAACGCGTCTCTCCTTCTTGCCTGTTACAATAACCTGGGAATGATCGAGAGGGTCAAGAGCCACCTCAAACACGCCGTGAATTACTGGGAAAAGGGCCTTGCTCTGGCCGAGAAGGTTGAGCACCACCGGAACATTGGTTATCTCAAAAATAATCTCGGGAACGCTAACCGTGAACTTGGAGAATATTCTCTCGCCTTGAGACGTCTCGGTGACAGCTTGAAACTTTTTGAGAAGCTGAAGCACAGGCTTGATATCAAGCGGGTAAATAGAGGGCTTGCTATCCTCTACCTGCGTTTGTGGGATCTCGATAAAGCCGAAGAGGTCGTCAGGGCAAACGGTCCGGATACTGAGGAGGATGATCACACGGAAAGGGTGATGAATCAGGATGTATTGGGCCGTGTTTTGACAAAGAAAAAGAGGTTCCGTGAAGCGGAGACATGTTTTCTGAAAGCCCTGAAAGGGTTTCGAAAGATTGGTGATCCGGAGGATATATCTGTTGGACTCCTTAACACCGCCGAGTTCTACCTGGACTGGGATAAGATTGACAAGGCGATAACATTTCTCGACGAGGGAGAAAAGTTGGCGACAAGGATTCAATCTAAAAAACTGACCGCCCTCTCCGGTTACTTGAGAGCTCGATCGATACTCGACCAGGAGATCGAGGCCGATCCAGCGATACCGATTTTGAAAAAAACCTTCCGATATTTTTGTTCCCTCAACCTACCCTTCTGGCAGATGAAGACCGCCTATACTATGGGGCTTGCCTATGAAAAGACAGGCATGCCAAACGAAGCCAGGAGAGAGTTTCGAAGAGCCATGGAAAATTTTCAGTTCCTGAGACAGGGCATCTTTGAAGATCAGCTCCTGCAAAGGTTTGAAGAACAGCCTCTGGTTGTGAAGGTCTTATCGAAGGCTTCCGGACAGTAGTTTAGAAAATTTTTTATTGACACTCCCACCTGATGCCCTTATTATTAGAGAGGTTTTCGGGGGGGTATCCCTTTTGGACAAGACGGGGCAATGATTTTCAGAACACTGAACTTTCGAAAGTGAGGTGATATCGTGAACAAAGGGCAGTTAATTGATGAAGTCGCAAAGAAGGGCAAGTTTACCAAAAAGGAAGCGAAGAATGCTGTAGAGCTTACCCTCGAGACCATCAAGAAAAATACCAAGAAGGGTAGAGGTGTCCAACTGTTAGGTTTCGGGACATTCTCAGTTACAAAGCGTAAAAAGAGAAAAGGGAGAAATCCTCAGACTGGCCAGGAAATAGTCATCCCGGCCTCGAAGGGCGTACGATTCAAAGCTGGTAAGGGTTACAAGGAACAGATCGGCTAGACGGGATCACGCTACCCCGATAAAACTGAGAAAGTTGTCTTGACTTGTCGTACAGCTCCTTTCAATTCCTTACGAATTGAAGGGAGCTTTTTTATGGTGCGCCCGGCAGGACGTACTCACTTGGAGGTGGAGGTCCTCTACACACCCGACAGGGGGATTGACATGTATGATAATAAGATTGGATCGTCGGGAGTAGCCGCTTGAGAGCGCTTGAGCTGAAGAACGGAAAGCTCTTCCTTAACATGAACAGACCTGAACCGCGGAGAGAATCGGGAGAGGTCCTGATCCAGGTTCGACTCGCCGGTATCTGCGGTACGGATCTGGAGATCCGGAGAGGGTACATGGACTTCGAGGGAATACCGGGTCACGAATTCGTTGGCGTTGTCGTGGAGGATAATGGTGAGGGCATGGTGGGAAAGCGTGTCGTCGCAGAGATCAATTGTTCATGCGGAGCTTGTGAGTATTGTAAGGGCTCGATAAGTGAGCACTGTCCAACACGAACGGTCATAGGGATAAGTGGCAGGGCGGGGACCTTCGCGGACTTTATAACTGTTCCCGCGGTAAACGTCCACCCGCTTCCGGACAGTCTACCAGACCGCATAGGGGTAATGATCGAACCCTTTGCTGCTGCGATAAAAGGCGTTGATGATGGAGAAATAGAACCGGATCACAACGTTGTTGTCCTCGGGGACGGATGCCTCGGGCTCTTGGTTGCCCTGACCTTGAATATGACGGGTTGTCGCCCTCTCCTGATCGGTAAGCACAAGACGAAGATGAAGATTGCGGAGGAAGAGGGAATAAAGACTCTCCGGCTCAGCGATGTAATCACCAGGGAGATGATGGGGGGTTTTGACAGGGTCATCGAATGTACGGGTGATCCCCTCGGATTGGAGATGGCAATAGAACTGATACGACCGCGAGGCAGGATTGTCATGAAGACGACGGTCGCCAAGAGAACAGAAGCCCATCTCTCTTCCATTGTCATAAATGAGGTGGATCTCCGCGGTTCGAGATGCGGCAATTTTTCCAGGGCGATTGAATTGTTGGATAGGAAAAAGGTACCCCTTCAGAGAATGATCTCGGCCATATATCAATTGGATGATTGGCAGGAGGCGTTTTCGGTGGCCTCTGACAAAGAAAGCCTCAAGGTCTTGTTCGATATCTCGGAGTCGGGGAGCGATTGAAGTTGGTGTTCTGTTAGCCGGTCTGGATCTTCTTTTTTAAGACTCCCTTCTGTTTTTTAAACCGCGCGGCTATCTCGAGGTAACGAGGAGTGAAAAGGTTGATGGCCTTTTGAGCGACTTCTGTTGCCTTCTCGAAGTTGTTTTCCTCTGTGCTCAATGTGATTAACTGGTCAAATGGAAGGGTCGGTGGTATGTCATCAGACACCCCGAATCGCTCGATGTTTTTGATCGCCTTTTCTGAGTAACTGGCACAATTTTCCCTAGCTCCTGACAGCTGATCCCTTTGCTTGAAATAGAGGTAGGAAAAGGCGAGGAGGACTTGTTGTTTTTCCCAGGGTGAATTTGCTTCCGAGTTGGCCTTCAGGAGAATCTTATCGGCAAAAGTGAAGTCCTCCTGCATCATACTGCTGGCGGCTACCATAACAAGGAGCTGAGAAGGGGTCTCCGAAGCGCTGTAGATGTCGGCTTCGGTCAGCCTGTCCACCGTTGACGGGACGTTAGCGACGTTGTTGTAATATTTCTTGAACTGAATCTGTTCTTTTAGAGAAAGGGATTTGTACCATTCGGTAAGTCCAAGGAAATTGATCAGCCCCTTTTTGAGACTGTGAAACCTCCACTTCCGAAACCCTCTGGCCAGTAAAAGCCAGAGAACCAGCGTGATGTTAGACAGCAGTATAACACCACCAGCAATTTTTAAGGTCTCGGTCATCCAGTCGGGAAATTGCATCGCTTAATCTGCATCCTGTTCAGATCTAAAGGGAGCAAGTACAGAAAGATATCCCCATTTGTTCACAAGGTTTTCCTCATCAATTTCCACTTTTCTTCCACAGGTCTTTTTAGAATACTTGATATATATTTTCTTATTCTATGGGTTGCAGTGAGTTGACATGATACCCTCATGCCTTATCACTACCCTCCTCAAGTTAAGGGAAATCTAACCTTCTGTCAATCAGATACCTTCTGGTTTGTTAAGGTACCGTTTGATCTCGGGCTTACCTTGACACCTCTCGAGGAGCACCCTATATTTAAGCCGTCGGGTCGCGAAATCAGTGGTATTAGGTCGAAACGATGAATCCGTATATGATGGCCAAAAACACTATGATGACCGGAAACTTTTGAACCCTTTCATCGCAATACCGGTACTACTCTTCTCAGTGGTTGTTCATGAATGCGCCCATGGTATTGCTGCATTGCGAGCCGGCGATCCCACTGCTTATAATTCGGGCAGGATTACTCTAAATCCAATCTCACACATTGATCTCTTCGGAAGTATCATCTTACCCTTGCTGCTGTTTATAACAGGGTCCAGTTTTTTTATTGCCTGGGCAAAGCCCGTACCAGTAAATCCCTCTCTTTTCCGGGACCCACGACGCGATGATATCAAGGTCTCTTTTGCTGGGCCATTGAGCAATATGCTCCTTTCCGTGTCGTTCATGCTTATCGGGATTTTTATCGGATTTCTTTTTCCCTCGTCCTTGCAAGGATCGGGCGGCTTCGGGGCGGCTCTGTTCCAACTATGTTTTTACGGGATAACCATAAATCTCCTGCTGGCTTTTTTCAATATGATACCGATTTTTCCGCTGGATGGATCGCATATCCTGGCGAATCTGCTTCCGCCGGAACTCGAGAGGAGTTACAGAAGATTGAGCCAGTATGGATTCGTTATTCTGCTGATCTTGATCATGACACCCCTGCTCGACCTTTTTCTGTTACCAGCCTGGATATTGCAGGATGTCCTGGTAGGTATCTGGTTCTCATTTTACTGAGGTGATATTTATGGTATCTTCCACTGAAAACAGCGAGCTGGATCGACAGGGTGTTACAGGTGGTACGGTCGCTGACGAATCGTCTCCCATCTGGAGGGGGTACCGTGTAAAACTCGATCAATTCGAGGGTCCTCTCGACCTCCTGCTCTTTCTTATCAAAAAGAACGAGATCGACATCTACGACATCCCCCTGGCTGTAATAACAGGGCAGTATCTCATTTTTCTAGATGGTGTGGAATATCTCGACCTGGACCGGGCTGGTGATTACCTGCTGATGGCTGCTACCTTGATGTCAATGAAGGCCAGAACACTCCTTCCCGGGAAGGAAACCATATATAATGAAGAGGAAGAGTTGACACCTGAGGAGGAGCTTTCGCTCAGATTGATCGAGTACCAGACCTTCCGGGAAGTTTCGAGACGTTTGTCGGAGGCTGCCTCCAGCCGGATGAAACTACACACAAGGGGAAACTGGCTGATCATAGATGATGAGTATGAGGGTGATGAACCTGATTTCAAGGCAACACCTGAAGTGTCGATCAATGAGATGCTCAGGGCCTTTTCAAAGCTCATATATACCCTCAAGCCGAGAGAAGGTCATCGAGTCCGTCTTTCTGCCTTCAGCGTCGAGGAGAAGACCGGCTGGATTCGGAACAAGCTGAGCAAAGAGGAACCCTTTGAATTCCTTTCCCTGTTCCGCGGCATTATCGATCGAGAGGAGTTAGTCGTTACATTCATTGCCCTACTTGAACTCATTAACCTGGGCGAGGCGAAGGTTACACAGAGGGGGAATTTCAGAAAGCTTGTTATCAGCAAAGTCGTCAGGAGTAAAAAGTGAAAGATAATCCTGAATTACATCGCATTATCGAAGTTTTACTGTTTGTTTCGGATATACCCCTCAGCGTGCAGGAGATTAGCGAGATATTGTGCGATTTCAGCAGAGAGGAGATTGTAAGCGCTATCGATTCGGTCGTTCAGGATTATCGGTCCGAGGATCGATCCTTACAGCTTATCGAGGTAGCAGGCGGATATCAGTTTACAACCAAACCCAGATATCACCGGTGGATCCAGGAGTTGAAAAGGCAGAGACGTGAGAGGCAGCTTACTGGAGCGGCGCTCGAGACATTGGCGATCATCGCATACAAGCAGCCGATTCCGAGGGCAGAGATCGAGAGAATACGCGGTGTGAACGTCGATGGGGTCCTGCAGAACCTGTTAAGACGAAATATGGTACGAATAATGGGACGTGATAAGGGGTTGGGGAGGGCACTTCTTTACGGGACAACGAAGGAGTTCCTGGTCCACTTTGGCCTCAACGATATCAAGGAACTCCCCTCTGTTGAGGAGATCAAGCAATTGTTCAAGCCTGTTGATGAAGTTGTCTCGGCTGCAGAGGATGATGGAGAATATCATCCGCAGGTTCAGATCTCCAGTTGAGAAGAGGGCCCCGGGGAGATATATCCCGGCATAGAAATGACTGCTCGAGGACTACGGGTTGTCGCGGTGAAATGCCTCGAGGCGATAACGGAGTTCCGGTATTTGTTCGCGCTTGATCAGGGAGACGCAGGCCCGTATTCCCTCATCACGGGTGCTGCCGGTAGTGGTCAGGCTGATCGCGCTGATACCGTAATAGAGAAGTTTATCCAGGAGCTCTGAGGAGTTCATGTCGGAATAAGCCAGAGTGAAGTAGAAGCCATCAGCCAGGGGTTCCCCGAGATCGTTGTCGTAGACCAGCGAGAAACCGTTCTCGAGAAACGCCTTCTTCATTTCTATCGCCCGCTCTCCATACTCCCGTACCATCTTGGTGAAGTTGAGTTCGCCCTTGACCGCGGCCCGAAAGAGGGCGGCAAGTCCATACTGCACGCTGGCCGCGACACCTGCCGAGGTGGTGTAAATACCCCCGTGGACGAACGCATGGCCGAGGTTTGTCGTACCGAAGCGAGTCTTCAGATTTTCCGAGGTCTCCTCGAACAACTGCGGGGAGATGACCGAGATTGCTACCCTCTGGCCTGCGTAAGAGAAGATCTTGGAAGAGGAGATCAGCAGGACATACTGGTCGGTGTAATTCGCCACGGAGGGCTGGAAAGGTGGCTCGAAGGGAACGCCATAATCTGTGCGGAAGTCCATTCCGAAATAGGCCAGGTCCTCGATGGCGATAACACCGTACTTCGTGCAGAGTTTGCCTATGCCCTCCAGTTCCTGCTCCTTGAGGCAGATCCAGGTCGGATTGTTCGGGTTGCTGTATATAACGGCACTGACCCGGCCAGTCGCGAATTTCTCCTCCAACGCGGCTATGAGTTTCTTTCCACGGAGGTCATAGACATCGACGGAGTCGCTCCTGAGTCCCCAGACCTTGCACTGTAGTTTGTTAACCGGAAAGCCGGGGTCCAGGAAGAGAATGGTATCCCGGTCGGCGAAGCGGTGGCCGGCTATACCCATGCTGATAAAGCCACCGTGCATGGACCCGACGGTGGGAACGATACACTGCGATCGTACATCGAGGTTCATGAAGGCGGACACGAACTCCCGGCCGGCTTCCTTGAGCTCAGGGATTCCATCGAAAGGCGAGTAGACACCTCCCAGGCAGCGCTCCTCGAGGGTAGCCCTCTCTGCCTCATGGGCGATCGGAACCGATGGGAGGCCAGGGACACCGAACTCCATGCGGAGGAACCGGACGCCAAGTTGTTCCTCAATTGTGTTTATTACACGGCTGACCTCGCGGATCGATGCACTCGCCACGGATATCCCGGACTCGGATATTATTTTATCTACGACTGACTTATCGAACGGTACAGGCTCAAACGGCATCGGTAACCCCCCGTGAATTGTTATCTTTCCCCGCTCTCCCGAGGTTGATTATACCTGTTAACGATTGTTCTGTCAATGGGATTGAACCTCTGGAGTTTGCCCAATTTCTCCGATTGATTCACACTGAGACATGAACCTTTCGCTCATGGGATCGCCTTTCTTGACCCGTTCTACGATAGTGAACAGTGAGTAGTAAGTAGTGAATAGTACCCCTCTCATCACACTGGATTGAACTGGATCAGGAGTAACGGTGGGATCCATCCCACCGTATATTTACGTTATCCTACAACTCGTCGTAGGATAACATATAACTGCAAGGAATAGGACATTGCTGGCTTCGCTCCCGTATCCTCGTCATTCCGGCTTGTCCGGGTCCTCGTCATTCCGGCTTGTCCGGGTCCTC
>CAYTWO010000079.1:0-10673 GCA_964442125.1 uncultured Gemmatimonadota bacterium | reverse complement strand
CTCGTCGGTTAAATACCACTGCGGGTATTCGCCCTCCTCGTGCCTTGTGGCTCGGGCGCCTCGACGGCCTCGGTACGTCACCGTATTTATGAACAGGACCACTTAGTATAATTACACGTTCAGTTAGTGTCAAGAAATCTGTAAAAAGTTCACAATTAGTATCAGAGTTGGATAACATTTTCAGCATTTTAGGGTGAAATTGGACCAGGCATTCTACTGAAATCTCCCCGTACTATTTGGGAGTTAGATAAAGATTCATTAATCTCCCTGTTATTCAACAGGTTACAGCCTCGACCGCTGCGCCTCATAAAAAGCGGATCGATTTAAAGGTTTGTGGCCTGTTATTTGCGATTTGAGTGAATGGTATAAATATAAATGAGAGTGAGTTAAGATGCACGAATCAAATGACAGGCCTAGAGAGCCTCTGATAAAATTCCTTCGACGTTACAGAGATCAGATCCTGACCGAGTGGCAAACCTATTACTTTCTAAATGCAGATTCTTCACCAGGACCGGATAATCCCGAACCATACCCGCACAACCTGCCGGGCAGCGATAGCATGGCGAATCGTCAACCCCTTGTAGATGTGATATCATCATATTTATCCCTCTGTATAGAGCAACTCGAGAAAGACGATGAACAGAAAGATTCGGCCGTTAAATTACGCTATTGGATAGATAAGATAAAAGATTTAGGCATAAAGCTACCCGACGTTGTCGAATCAATACTGAACTTAAAGAAAATCGTATCCGGATTCATGATGGACCGCCTCTATTGCAGACCCATGGAGGTGAAGTACCTGAATCAGGCAATCAACACGATATTTGATCAAGCCCTAATCCAATTATGTATTGCGTACAGCTCGGAAAACGGAAAAAAGCAAATCTCGTTACCACTATCTCGAGAAACCGACATGACCGACAAGAAAAAGGAATTGCTGGTCCTATCCACAATCGCTCATGAACTTCATTCCCCCCTGACCTCGATTATCGGATATGCCGAAAACCTCATCGAGAATCTCGATGATCGCTCGGACAATCGATCTATGGAGGTGCGTGAAGATGTAGAGAAGGTCCTGAGGAATGCCTATTACCTCATGGATATCATCAGGAATTCGATGGAGTGGAGCAAGCTGGAGGTTCGAGAGGCATCTTTGAAACCTGAAAGTTTCGACCTGAGGGAATGCGCGCTGGAAGTCCTGACAGCAATTTCCTCGATGCTCACTGAAAAAGGGATTCGGGCTGTCGTCCGCTCTCCAAAAGATATTCCGAAACCTTTCGGTGACTACAGCCGCACAAGACAGGTCCTCCTCAACCTCCTTACCAATGCCATAAAATATACACCTTCTCAAGGAAAAATTGCCATAGAAATCGCTCCGTACTCTGATAAAGAGGGAAACGGCAACGGGACGAAGCCGGGTTTCATCAAAGTGACGGTAATCGATAATGGCATCGGAATTGACAGAGAAAAATTCCCGTTTGTCTTCGAAGAATTCAGCAGGGTAGATAGAAACGCTAACGAAGGCAAAGAGGGAATAGGCCTTGGTTTGTTTATCGCCAGACGCCTGGTCGAACTTCAGGGTGGGCGGATCTGGCTAAAGAGCCAGCCGAAAAAGGGAAGTCGTTTCTCCTTCACACTTCCCACAGTCCACAGTCAGGTGGGATACACAGACCAGCATCACCCCAACAACGAAACGGTCAACACAATCCACTCACACTAATCGAAACAGCCACGATTTAACCGACTCGAGACAGGCTGTGTCGAAGAGGCCATCTATTCATCACTTCAGGCTGTCACCGGGGTGTCCCGCGATCCATTTCCTTCGAACCTCTTCCGCCTTATCCGGTTCCTTTCCCTTCTCGTAGATCCGGCCAAGCCTCTGATAGGCCTCTTTCATGTCAGGGTTTTCAACAATTGCTTCTTCCAGGTACTTTACCGCTCTCGATGAATCACTCCCCCTTATGAAAAACGAAGCCATCTGAAGAAGATACCTCGGATCTAATGGCCGATCAGCTACGAAACCGCGGAAAGTCTCATCGGCCTTTTCCCCTTGGCCTGACTGCGCGTAGAGCGTCGCGAGGAGGTAAAGAAACCTGTTGTTACTGCTCGCGAAGCGGTAGGCATTTTCGTAACATGCAAGGGCTGAGTCCAGTTCATTCCTCCCTAGAAGTGATCGACCCAGATAGCTGTATGCCGCAGCATAGTTATTCAGGAGCTTTCTGGTATTCTTGCTCTTATATATATCCTCGTCATCGATCCCTCGATAGGAGTAGACATCATCCAGGAGGTGTTTACTCCTGTCGATATCGATATACGTCTTTGTCTCTGGAATGAACACTATTTCCGATCTAATCCTCGAGAGTGAGTCCGATCGATCTTCATTGATCCTGTATACGAGGCCCTCCATGACGAGATTGTCAAAGAGATCGACCTTGTTGTCGTCGGAAACAGTCACGGCGAAGTAGATAGGTCTCTGCCACTTGTTGACTTCGAGGATGTGAAGAACCATGATATCTTTCACAAAAAAGACACTCCCCTTTGCATAATCGTGAGCGAGTTCACCCGCTCTGAATTTATAACGTCGTGGCAGCCGTTGCGGGAATATCGCGTCGATCCTCTCGTCCGTCAGGTCGACAATCGGTTTGTCCGAGTAATATTCCGAAAGATCGTACCCCTCCTTCTCTTCGAGGAATCCTCTCGTCTCATGGGATAATTCTTCGGGTCGAGGCAGCACTCTATCCCGGATCTGCTTGATATACCATGGGGTGTTCAGGAGGCTCAGATTTGCCACGATGACGTCCCTGCGAAGCCCGATGACCTCCTGAAGGAACCAGAGCGGAAAGGTATCGTTGTCGCCGTTCGTGAAGATAACGCCATAAGGTTCCACGGACTGGATAATGTTGTATGCGTAATCATAAGCAATGTAGTTTCCAGATCGATCCGCCCTGTCATAGTTCATGTACATTGGGAAAAAAGACGGCAAAAAGACGATGATCCCAAGACCAAACAGCAAGCTTCTATTCTCCCTGATCCCCTTTGAAATCTTGCTCCTCATTATGTTGAAGGCCGAGGCTAAACCCATCCCGATCCACAACCCGAATACCACGAAAGAGACGATGAAAAAATAGTCTCTCTCCCTCACCTCGTGCATTTGTGGATTCGGAACCTCGTCGAGGGCCTGCGAGTGTCCGATCCTGAAATTAAGGTAGAGGACAAGGCCCAGACTCGTCAACATAAAGAGGATGAAGAAAAAGACAAAGCTGCGCCGTTCCCTTCGAAAGTGTTCCCACATGCCAAATAATCCCACGGCGCTGAGTGGCCAGACCAGTAAATCACTGCCGAATTGATCCCTGAAATAGATGAAATAGAGCGGTATTTGATAACGGAATAAATCCGCTGTCCGGACGAACATACTCCTTGAACCATATTGTTTCCGCGTCAGAACTTCCCAGAAAGCCTGCCAGGTACTTGGATCCGCTTCATTGATCGACGGATTGAGTGCGGCCCTCACCGGAAGATAGATGTGGACGGTAAGCCCTAGTAAAAAGAAGATAACGACTGCCGCCAATGTCTTTGCATCGATCAGAGATCTCCAGTCGGTCATAAGGATAAATAGGATCAGAGATGGACCAATCAGGAGAGCCATGAGGTGATTGCCAACGGATAGTCCGGCAATAAAACTCATGAGGACGATAGCGTTCGTCCGCTTGTTCCATGACAAGCGTTCACACCACCGGATAGCCAACCACGAAAACAGGGATATGGTCAGAATAGCCAGGACATAAACTTCGGTTTCGGTCGTGTTTTCCCAAACGGTGATCAGATAAGAGGAGCTGATTGCCGCGCTGATACCACCACCATGGACAACTATCTGTGCTGACATGTCATTATCATCACCGATCCACCCCCTCAGGATCCTCGAAACAACCAGATAAAGGATAGCCGATGAGATCGCGCCGCAGAGAGCCGATAAGAAGTTCATCTCGAAGGCGACCGATAGATACGGGACGATCAGGGTCCAGACCCTGCCCAGCAGGACGAAGAGGGGAGTTCCCGGCGGGTGTGGAATGCCCAGCGAATACGAAGTCGCGATATACTCCCCGGCATCCCAGAACGTGACGGATGGGGCGGTCGTCATGAGATAGACCGTGAGATTGAACAAAAAGACAAGGGAGACAAAAAAATAGTCCTGATTAGATAGAGACCTTTCCGCTCGAGAACCTTTCACTGTGACAATTCCTTACCTTTCATGGTCAAGGTACCCAGACGTTCCCGTAACTCGCCGGGTTTGAGGTCCCTTTCCAGATTCCCATCCATGACCAGGGAGATCGTACGGGTCTCTTCGGAAACGACAATTGCGACTGCATCAGTCTCCTCAGTCAAACCGACTGCAGCGCGGTGCCGTGTTCCAAGATTTTTATCCAGAAGTGGATTCTGGGTCAGCGGGAGAATACAGCCGGCGGCCACGATGGAATTGTTGCGAATGATGACCGCTCCGTCATGGAGAGGAGTATAAGGGCTGAAAATGGTAGTCAGCAGTTCGGATGAGACTTTCGCTTCGATCTTCGTTCCCCCCTCCATGAAGCCCTTAAGGCTGACCTCGCGTTCTATGGCAATCAGGGCACCGAGTTTCGACGTTGAGAGTTTCTTGACAGCATCCTCGATCTCGTCCAGGAATACATACTCTTCTTCCTCGACAAGAAACCGGAAGAGTCTTGTCCTTCCCAGCTCCGCAAGAGCCCTGCGGAGCTCCGGTTGAAAAACGATGATAAATCCAATGACCCATACGGCTTCGAGTCCGGACACCATGGTTCGCAGAGCATTCAGATGAAACCATTGAGCGACGATTCCGGTAAGTAACAGAATCAATAGCCCAAAAAGCATTTGAGCCGCCCTTGTTCCACGAAACAGGAGTAGAATTCGGTAAACGATATACGAAGCGACCACAACATCAATGATGTCAAAAATGCTCGGTCTAAGAAAGGTCATTCCTCAATCTCGTTCCCGGCGTTAACGAAATGCTGAGCGATTATAAGGGCTTTTTGTACTTCACCCACGTCATGAACTCTCAATAGATCAGCCCCGAGCAGGAAAGAGAAGATCGCCGCGCTGATCGATCCTCCAAGCCCATCTTCGGGAGTGCATTTCAGTACTTTCCACAGAAACGATTTCCTCGAAGGTCCCACCAAAACGGGTCTCCCCAGACGTCTGAAGTGTGGGATAGATCTAATCAGGGTATAGTTTTCCTCCAGGGCTTTACCAAATCCAATACCGGGATCAACAACTGTATTATCACGTGATATCCCCCCGTGTTCCGCTACCTTCAAGGATTTTCCCAGATAACCGCTGACTTCTGAAAGGAGATCTTCATATTCAGGTTTTTCCTGCATGGTTTGGGGATTCCCTTTAATGTGCATAAGCACGAGCCCGGCTCCATAATGGGCGACCGTCTCCGTCATCTTGGCATCAAAGTTGAGTCCACTGATGTCGTTGACGATCTCAGCTCCTTCCTCCAGCGCAATCCTGGCAACATCGGCCTTGTAGGTGTCTATTGAAACAGGGATGTCGACGCGACCGGCAATCCCCCTGAGGACGGGGAGGATCCTCCGGATCTCTTCACTCTTATCCACGGGAGTCGATGAGGGTCGTGTCGATTCGCCGCCCACATCTATGATATCGACACCCTCCTCAACCATTTCCTCAGCCCTGACGATAGCATCCTGAGGTTTATAGTACCGCCCTCCATCGTAAAAGGAATCCGGTGTAACGTTCAGGATACCCATGATCAGAGGTCTCTTCCCAAAATGAAGGGTTCTCCTCGATGTCTTCCATGTGAGAGGGTGTTCCTCTACCCGATGTGCGGTCAGGTAGCCCTCAGCGATATCATGTTGATGTGTCATTACTTCTTCAGGGTTGGATCAAAACTCGGAGGTTTCCTTCCGGTCAGGAGACTGTCATCCCTTTTACCTTCGGTTTGGCCTTTCGAGGCAGTTCCTCTGGCCTTGTCTTTATCCTTCGCCGGTTTTTCCTTTTTCTTCTTGATTGAAGAGGCAGCCTGGTCTTCCTTATCGATTGGCTCGAGTTCTTTTCCTTGCATAATGAGGTCGATCTCATCCCCTTCGAGACTCTCCCTCTCGAGCAGCGCTTTTGCCAGGCCGTGAAGGCTCTTTTGATTGTCCCTTATCAAGTCGACTGACTTCTTATAAGCATCTTCGACTATCCTTCGCATTTCGCTGTCTATCAGTTTGGCTGTTTCTTCACTAAAGTTTCCCTGCTGGGATAATTCCTTGCCCAGAAAGACCATCTCCTCTTTCTTCCCAAAAGTCAAAGGCCCCAGCTTCTCGCTCATTCCCCAATTGGAGACCATCCGTCTGGCCAGCTCTGTAGCCCTTTCAAGGTCATTGCCGGCCCCGGTCGTGAATTCATCCAGTGCGATCTCTTCGGCAGCTCTCCCTCCCATAAGTGCTACAAGCGTATCCTCACACCAACGCTTAGAGTAAATATGCTTGTCGTCTACAGGCAGAAATTGGGTGATACCCAGCGATCGACCCCTGGGAATTATCGACACCTTGTGTACTGGATCCGCGTTAGGAGTAAGCTTTCGTGCCAGGGTATGTCCTGCCTCGTGATAGGCGATCGATCGTTTCTCTTCTTCGTTGATAACGAGGCTCTTTCTCTCGATCCCGATCATTACCTTATCTTTGGCAGCTTCAAAATCTTCCATAGTCACCTTTTTTTTCTTCATTCTCGCGGCAAGTAAAGCGGCTTCATTGACTATATTCGCCAGATCCGCCCCTGATAGACCGGGTGAACTTTTGGCCAGGATTTTGAGGTCAACGTCATCGGCAAGGGGGATGTTCTTTGTGTGAACAAGGAGTATCTCTTCCCTTCCTCTTACGTCCGGGCTGTCCACAACTATCTGGCGATCAAATCTTCCTGGTCGTAAAAGAGCCGGGTCAAGTACGTCGGGGCGATTCGTCGCCGCGACCAGAATAACTCCCTCATTCGATTCGAAACCATCCATTTCCACAAGCAGCTGGTTCAGGGTCTGTTCTCTTTCGTCATGTCCGCCTCCAAGTCCCGCACCACGATATCTCCCAACCGCATCGATCTCATCGATAAAGATGATGCAGGGGGCATTTGCTTTTCCCTGTTCGAATAAATCCCTGACCCTCGAGGCACCAACACCGACGAACATTTCGACAAAATCGGATCCGCTCATACTGAAAAAAGGTACTCCTGCTTCACCCGCGACGGCTCTCGCGAGTAGTGTCTTTCCTGTCCCAGGAGGTCCTAGGAGGAGCGCTCCTTTAGGTATTCGTCCGCCAAGAGTCTGAAAACGAGCAGGATCCTGCAGGAACTCTATTATTTCCTGCAGCTCCTCTTTTGCCTCGTCACACCCTGCAACATCATCAAAAGTGACATTGGGAGTATCTCCCCTCAACAGCTTGGCTTTACTCTTCCCAAAAGAAAAAACCTTGCTGCCGCCACCCTGCATTTGTCTCAGAAAGAATATCCAAAGACCGACTAAAAATATCCATGGCAACCAGCCAAGCACCTGAACCCACCATCTTACCCTTGGAGGATGAGATGATATAGCGACTTCCTTTTCTTCAAGGCTGGAAACAAGCGCAGGATCTTCGAAGGGAATAAAGGTATGGAATTTAGTATAGTCAATCTGAACACCATCTTGTGATAGTGTGCTGGGGATCTTCAGTTCTCCGGAAATTTCTTTTTCGACAATGATAACGGAACTGATATTCCCTGCACTTAGTTCCCTCTTGAAGTCGGAATAATCGATCTTAACAAATTCATCCCGTTTCACGTTGAGGAAATTGTAGATGGTCAACGGGAGGAGAAGCAGAAGAACCCAGAAGGCCAGGGTTTTTGAAACGCTGGAGAACCTGGGCCCTTTCGAAGGGGTGAGTTTTCCCCCTGGCCCTTGACCTTTTTCCCTGTCTTCTGTTTTTCTCTTCTTCTCGGTCATAATTCATTATCCTCTATATATGATGCCGAAAAATCCCTCGCTCAGCAAGCGTATCAATCACATTGATCAAATAGAATCGATGCTACTCTCTTCTTTTAAGATCTCGATGAACGGGAGTCCCCTTTACCTCCCACCGTAGTCCATGCCATAACCAACTACGAATACATCCGGGATATAAAAGCCTACATATTTTACTTTTATATCGAGATCCCTGACTCTTTCCTTTTTGAGCAAAGTACAGATTTTCAACGTGTTAGGTGACCCCTCCATAAGGGTTTTAATAATATAACCAAGAGTCAAACCTGTGTCAACGATGTCCTCGACTACAAGGAGATCCCTCCTTGCAATATCCCTGCATCCACGATACAGGATCCTGCTGTTTCCAGAGAGGAGCATACCGGGTCTCAAGAAATATCCTTGCCCAGTTCTTTAACCCGCTCATCTATTTTACCGGCCGTGCAGAGGACCATGTAACCTTTTACCCCGGCAAGATTGATGCCTTTTCACAGGATTCGAGAATGATCGACACTACCCTTTTGGATCCCCGGGATATCATTCCCTTTTTACCCCTCCGGAGACCGACGACCCACAGGAGCGCCCTTGCATCCTCCAGAATCAGGACATTATCCCTCTTTCTCCTCGGGATCTTCCCCTCAACAAGGAGATCTGATACTTTCTTCCGTCCCTTCATCCCGATCGGGTCGAGATAATCTCCATGTTGCCACCTACGGAGACGAAGAGGTGGAACAAGATCCTGTAGATCGAAATATTGCCGAAATCGATCTCCCTTGAAATCTGCGATTTCTCCCTTTTCCACGTGATCGACCATGACACGCCATGTATAACCACCCAAATGGAAAATACCGCAACAGCCATGTTCGACATCGACCATCAGGGATTCATTTACCTGGCTCTCCCTTCGTCCCTTCTTACTCGTGATAAAAATCTCATCAAAATCTCTTCCAATTATAAATTTCGACGGCAGGTCCATGCGCTTCCCGCTCTTAGCCTCTCTTATAAAATCAAGGGCTAAAGCAAGGTTCTTGCCTTCCGGGCTGTACTCTGCTTCGAGTCTCATTATCGCACGCTTTACAACCTCTTTTATAACAAAGGAATGACAATTCAGAAGCCGGGTCCTGTCGAGGGTAATTTCGCTTCCCATATTTGTAAACCCAACGTATTTCAAGGTTTCATCGATATAATCGTCGATGACTTCCCCTTGCTCGACAATAGACATTGACAGCCTGAACAAAGCTTCCTTTACCGAAGGATTATAATCCTCGAGGGCGGGGAGAAGGACCTTTCGAATTCTATTCCTGTGGTAGCGAATCTCCTGATTCCCCGGATCTTCCCTGTACGGAACAGCCATCGTTCGCGCGTAATCCCTGATGCAAGACTTCCATTCCCATAGAAACGGCCTGATATAGCATCCATCCCCATCGATCGGGATACCTCTCAAGCCGCCAGGGCCTGTACCCCGCAAAATCCTCATAAGGACGGTCTCGACCTGATCATCGGCGTGGTGCGCGGTCGCGATCCTGTTACCATTGATTTTACGAAGTGACTCCCTCAGGAACGAATATCGGACCCTCCTCGCCGCGTCCTGAATAGATAATCGACTGTCATTGGAGAATTTTGCGACATCCTCTTTCCCACCCATAAAGAGGATCCCTCTATCCCTGCAGAATCCGGCGACGAGACCTTGATCGAGCCCCCCTTCCGGGCCTCTCAGGCAATGGTCGAGATGCGCAGCGGCGACCGAAAAATTAGAGGCGCTCCTCAGGCGATCCATGACATCGAGCAGGACCATGGAGTCAACCCCTCCTGAACAAGAGACAAGCACCATCTCCCCTTCCTTCACGAGGGTTCTCTCTTCAATAATCCTCGAGACCCTTTCAAAAAAGCCGCTCGCTTTAGTTTCGATGGGAGCCGTCATCACAATAATCCATTCACTTAACAAAACAACTCTAACCTAAGTTGAGCGATTCTCTCAAATTAGGTCTAACCAAATCAGATGATTCCTGTTTAACACCATCGAAAAAGGGGCCCGTTCTCTCTGATCTCAAACGCGCCCCCTTCTATTCTGGTAGCGGTGCAGGGATTCGAACCCCGGACACGAGGATTATGATTCCTCTGCTCTAACCGCTGAGCTACACCGCCTGCATGTCTGATGGGGGAAACCCCCTTTGATTGTTGATCGACCCTGCTCGAGAAATCGGACAGGCACCTCGAAGCGTGATCCGAACATTCAGATGTCACTCAACTCGATCGAAGCTCCCCGCGGTAAACCGTGGGAAATGCGCTCGTTGAGTATTTTCAAAACCGATTAAAATAATAGAGAATTTCCATAAGGTTGTCAACAAAGATGGAGCACTCCGCTATCGTTTCCAGGCATCTCTCCCACTGTCCTCGTATGAGTACACAATTCCTGGATTTGCCACAGTTTTCAGGTCTTCGTGGCTGGGCAGGGGTGCAACGATAATTACCTGATGAAACTCGCCAACATGTTGACGTGCATGAAAATATATATTATCTTGTTTACCATAAACCAACTCGTTTCTAGTCTGGCACGTCGGTTGCCTTTGGGATAGAGTGAAAGCGGTAATTTCAATAACCTAATTTGAGCGATTATTGACCGGTCAGGTTTGGATGAAGAAAAGAGGCGAAGGAACAAAAAAGTGGGAAC
>CAYTWO010000078.1:0-11058 GCA_964442125.1 uncultured Gemmatimonadota bacterium | reverse complement strand
CCGGAGAAATTATCGAGGTGATCTCCGATGATCCGGGGATCCAGGTGGATATGCCGGCCTGGTGTCGGTCCGCCGGCCACAAACTGCTGGCTCTGGTGAGGGATGGGAGCGATTACAGATCATTTGTAAGGAAAGAAAATGTTCGAGGGAACTGTCATGGATGAACGAATAAAGGCAGTTGGTCTCCTCTCCGGAGGTCTTGACAGTACGCTGTCGACCAAGTTGATGTTGCTCCAGGGGATCGATGTGATAGCGGTAAATTTCTACACCGGATTCTGCATATCGGAACACAGGCGGCGTTTCATGAGGGACAAGGATGAGACCGGTTACGGCCGTCATGAGGCCTTGCGAGCCGGCAGTGACCTGGGTGTAGAAGTTCGTCTTATCGATATATCGGATGGCTACCTCGATGTGCTGACAAATCCGAAATTTGGTTACGGCTCGGCCATGAATCCCTGCATCGACTGCCGGATCTATATGTTGAAAAAGGCGGGGGAGATCATGTCGGAAGAAGGGGCAAAATTTGTCTTCACCGGGGAGGTCCTGGGACAGAGGCCCATGTCGCAGCACATGAGAGCCCTCCAGCTGATCGAGAAGGAAAGCGGTCTGGAGAGGTTAATCTTAAGACCCCTTTCGGCCAGGCGTCTCCCTGTTACCATCCCGGAAGAGGACGGTTGGATCGATCGTGAGAAGCTCTGCGATTTCCACGGTCGATCGCGGAGAAACCAGCAGATGCGACTTGCGGAAGAGTTGGGGATCGATGACTATCCCCAGCCGGCCGGAGGTTGTTGCTTTCTCACGGACCACAATTACGCGAGGCGGCTGCAGGATCTCTTCGAACACTCCGGCAAAGAGCGACTGACGATTGATGACATCGTCGTCCTCAAGCTGGGAAGGCACTTCCGGCTTCCCGGGGGATCCAAGGTCGTCATCGGAAGGAATCAGGAAGAAAATGATTTCCTCTCCAGATACAGAGAGGGTAGGTGTGTCCTCGAAGTCGCCGACTATCCGGGTCCCCTGACACTGTTGGAAGGCAAGATCGTTGAAGACGATTTTCGGATCGCCGCTGCAATGACCGCCGGCTATAGCGATGGGGGAAAAAAAAGTGAGGTCGTAGTCTGCCACTCGGGATTTACCGAAAATGGTGAGGGAACCATCAGTGTCTCTCCAATACAGCCACATGAAGCGAAAGATTGGTTGATCTGAAGGTCTGCTTATTTTACGACGACCATCTTTTTGGTTGAGTTGAAATCGCCGGTCTGCAGACGATAGAGGTAGATTCCTGATCCTGTTGTCTCACCCATCTCGTTCTTTCCGTTCCATTGAACGGTGTATTCACCGGGGTTCACCTCTTCGTCAACAAGGGTCCTGACCAGTTGTCCCCTCATGTTGTATATGCTCAAGCGCGTCAGGACCGAAGCCTCGATACCATCCCGCGCCGGTATCGTCAGTCTTCCCCTCCAGTCTCCGTTCGGGTAGCCTGCCGTGGCCCCCCAAACCCCCCACGGCAGTGGGCCACGGTTCTTGAGATACGTCACCGTAAATGCGAGCAGGCCCACTAAGGGGTTTCGGTTGACATTGCATTGCTGATTCGTGTATATTTCAACCTGTGAAGGAGATTTAAATTCCTTTGGATCGCATCGAAATAGTACTCTCCACTGATTCGGGTGAGAGAAGAGAGCCCTGACCCGGGAAGAGAAAGAAAATGAGGAACGAAAAGCTCAATGAATTGAAGAAAAAAGTCGTCCTTTTCGAACAGAGGGAGCTTCTACTCAACAAAGTCGGCTCGAATATAGTCAGCGCGATCGACCTGGATAATTTTCTCAAGGCGATGGTCAAGGAGCTGGGGAAGATGATGGTGGTTGGCCGCTGTGATTTGATGGTATATTCGGAGGATATGACACCGAAGATAAATTACGAGTACCGCGCGAGGACAGACCTTCCTTCGAGCCTCAACATCGTCGTACCAGCGGACAACCGGAAGTTGGCTGATTTTTTTCAGTCTACCAAGCAGCCGATCCTGATCGGAGACACGACATCTGGGACTTATCCGGAAGTGTTCAGGAATCTCCTCATGAAACTCGAGACCTTATCGGTCTTGATTATACCGATTTTTTTTCAGGATCAACTGTTGGGGATTCTCGGTCTGCATCACTGTGAGGACCACTACACGTGGTCGCAGGATGAAATCAATTTCCTCCAATCACTCGCAAGCCAACTGGCCATCGCTTTCCAGTATACCCGGCTCTATCAGGAGAAGCAAAAGGAAGTAGAGGTCGCGAAGACACTCCTCGAGATCGCCAAAGATCTCAACTCCAAGTTGGATATCGATGAGGTATTCTCATTTATAACGAAGAAATCCCTTGAATTACTGAAAGCTGATCGGTGCGGTATCGGGCTTGTCGATCACGAGAAAGGGCTGATAGATTTTCCCATGGGATCCGAAGTCGCCGGGAAAGGCGAACATACCGCTGATTTGCCTTCTATTCCGTTTGAATCGATCCGGGGCTTGAAAGATATTTTCAGGCGGCCAAGGGTCATCAGGCTGGAGAATTCGGACGAAAATGAACTTTCGAGGTACCTCTTGACAGATGTCTTTCAGGGATCTTCCGGACTTCTTGCTCCCGTAAGGGTTGACGAGAAGGTCTTTGCGGTCCTGATCCTGGTCTGGAACAGCAAGGAGAAACGCTTGTCCTCCGATGAGGTTCAACTGATGGAGGGCATCATGAATCAGACGGCCATCGCGATCGAGAACAATAAGTTGAGCTCCGAAGTCATGAGATTGAGGCAGGAGTTGAAAGGACGACAAGCCCGTGAGAGGACGATCGGAAGGAATCCCAAATTCCGGCAGTGTGTGGATATGGCCCTTCATGTGGCGGGGGGAACGACTACCGTCCTGGTCCTCGGTGAAAGTGGAACGGGTAAGGAGCTGATCGCTAACCTCATTCACGAGAACAGCCAGAGGGCGGATGGCCCGTATGTCAAGATCAACTGCGGAGCTCTACCGGAGAACCTCCTGGAAAGTGAGCTGTTCGGGCACGAAGCTGGTGCATTCACCGACGCGAGGAAGCAGCACCACGGCAAATTCGAGCAGGCCAATGGTGGCACGATCTTCCTAGATGAAGTGGGAGAGATGAGCCTCTCTGCCCAGGTAAAACTCCTCCGTGTCCTCCAGGATGGAGAGTTCCAGCGTGTTGGTGGCAGTAAGACCATCAAGACAGATGTGAGAGTCATCGCCGCGAGTAACGTATCACTCGAAGATGCCGCTACAGGAGGGCTATTTCGTAAGGACCTCTTTTACCGCCTCAACGTATATCCAATAGAACTCCCCCCGCTGAGGGACAGGGTAGAAGATCTGCCGCTTCTTGTCGGTCACTTCATCGAGATATTTCGGGAGAAAAGCGGAAAGTATATTGTCGGGATATCTGACGAGGCCGTCGAGCTTCTGCGCGCCTATCACTGGCCGGGAAACGTCAGGGAACTGGAGAACGCGATCGAGAGAGCCGTTGTGGTCGCCGAGAGGAGGATCCTCAGTGTTGAGGATCTGCCCGAGGCTGTCCGGCGTAGCGACAAAAGCCTGAGAGAGAAGAGTATCGAGATCGAGATTGGCGCGAGTATGGATGAGATCGAAAGAAAAGTCATCACCGAGACACTGCAATTTTCTGGTGGAGTCAAATCAAAGGCAGCCGAGATCCTCGGTATCGGCAGGCGTACCCTCTACAGAAAGCTTGAGCAATTCGGGGGAGACAGGGCTTGAGCCTCCCGAAAAGAGCCTCTTGTGTCATTATGGCACTCATATCTGACTTAAATTGTTAAATATGCGCATAAATGGCACATCATTTTCCCTTTCGATGATAAATGTGTCATATTGATACGTTTTGGTTAAGCGGCAAAGGGTAAAAAGAAGATTTTTTTACGAAAAGTACATATATAATAGAAATTGTAATACAATATATCATTCCAATTAAGAGAGATGTTATTTATATATTACTAACGTTGATCTCCCCTGGGAACACTTCTTGCTCATTTCTGCTCCAAATGAACATTTTTTGCATACCTAATTTTGAGCGATTCTCTCGCTCAAATTAGGTCATAGTTATCTGAATCTCTATCTCTCTGTGACAGGCCTGGTCAAAACACAAATGGTATAATTTCCAAAATCATACAACATCACAATTTCACGTTTTCTCTGTTTATTTGTTTACAAGAGGATTGATTTATCGATCAGAAAGGGAAGGGAGCATTTCAAATGGCAGGCACACTTGTAAAATCGATCAAGGAGAGAGGCGCGGGAGATGATCACGCGAACTATGTTTATCAGCCTCATTCTACCTATATGGGAACGCCGATTTCCCCTAGAAAGAAGGGTCTTCCGAAAGAGACCCAGTCCCTCTGTCCTGATTGCAAAGCTCTGGTAAATGCGACGATTTTTGAGGAAGATGGACGGGTCATGATGAGCAAGACCTGTAAGGACCATGGCGATTTCAAGGACGTTGTCTGGTCGGACGTCAAATTATACCTCAAGATGGAAGGGTATGATTTCGGTGACAACAGGGGACTCATGAATCCGAAGGTAATTGATGCCAAGGTGTGTCCGGATGATTGTGGCCTGTGCAATATTCATACGAGTCACACCAGCCTGGCCAATATCGATCTGACAAACAGATGCAACCTGACCTGCCCGATCTGTTTTGCGAACGCTAACGCTGCGGGTTTTCTCTATGAGCCGTCTTTCGAGCAGGTTCTCAAGATGCTGCAGACACTCAGGGATGAGCGCCCCGTAGCCAACAGGATTATACAATTTTCCGGTGGAGAACCAACGATATATCCGAAGTTTCTGGACACGCTCCGTGCAGCAACAGACCTGGGATTTACCCATATTCAGATTGCAACTAACGGGCTGAAGTTCACCGATCTCGGGTTTGCCGAACGATGCAGTGAGGCCGGCCTCCACACCTTATACCTGCAGTTCGACGGCGTAACGGATGATGTTTATCTCGGGACCAGAGGAGAACCATTGATTGAGAAGAAATTGAAGGCGATGGAGAACGTCAGGAAGGCCGGTCTCAAAATCGTCTTCGTACCAACGATCGTCAGGGGTTTAAATGATCACCAGGTCGGTGATATCCTCCAGCTCGCCCTGGATAACATCGATATAATGAGCGGAATCAGCTACCAGCCTGTGACCTTTACGGGTCGTATCTCCTCCAGGGAAAGAATGGAGAAACGTTTTACTCTTGCGGATCTTGCCAGATCCATCGATGAACAGACGGGCCTTGTCAGGAGTCCTGAGGACTGGTTCCCTCTGGCCTGTACAACGCCTTTTTCACGGTTACTGGGTGTCGTCCGTGGAGAGGAAACGGTGACCCTTTCCTGTCACAATCACTGTTCACTCGGAACGTATCTGTTCGTAGACCGGAACGGGAATTCGACTCCTGTCACACGTTTCATAGATGTCGTCGGCTTGTTCCGGAAGATGAACGAGATTGCAGAAAAGGCCACAGGATCCAAGATTCGTATCAAGAGTTTGATGAAGGCCAAGGCGTTCAATTCGCTCAAGAAGTATTTCAATGAATCTCTCGCGCCCGAAGGGTTGACCTTTACGCGCTTCCTCCAGACCCTCGACGGCTTTGTTGACCATAGCAAGGGGAGAGGAAAACTGGATGGTGTATACACATTTAAGACCCTGCTGGTTGCCGGGATGCACTTTATGGACAGCTATAATTACGACATCGAACGGGTCAAGCGATGCGTGATCCATTACAGCACTCCGGACGGAACGATCTATCCCTTCTGTACCTATAATTCGGGGCCGGTCTTCCGGGACAAGGTTGAAAAAGAGTTCTCGCGCAGCCGTGAGGAAGTCATGAAAATGGCCGAAGAGGAAGGCAATCCGAAGGAATTACGGCGACTCGTCGAGAAGATGAAAACGAATTCATAATGTAGGTGTCAACCAAAACAGGTAAGGTAGTCGAATGAGTCAGGGTAGTAGAGAAATTGTCACTGAAGATTTCCCGGAAGGGTCGGGCATGGTAGAAAGGTATGAGGCCATGCTGGGTTTGGGGGGAGATGGCAGTCTCCGGAAGGAGACACTCGAGCGTTTGTGTCTCAATGACGAGGAACCGTTTATCAGGAAAAGGGCTCTTCGGATACTGGCGGTGAGGAGAGAGGAAGGCTACCTCGATATTCTCCGCAAGGCCTTGCAGGACTCCGATCCGATGGTCAGGATCGTCGCTGCCGAACAACTCCATTATCAAGCTCGAGAGGGAAAGGACATTCGGTTGGGCGAATGCTTGAAACCCCTTCTCCGAGACAACGATCCGTGTGTACGGTCACGGGTCATTTCTCTCCTCGTCAATTCCGATGAGAAGCAGAAAAACGAGCTCGTGCTCGATCTTTTCATCGATGTCATCGATAGCGCGACGAGACCGGAAGATATTCAGCAGATCGCTACCTTTGTGAGCCTGCTGAGAGACAGGAGGGTCCCCAGACTCCTGAAGAAAAGGTTGGATCGTCTCGATGAGGAGAAGAGGATGAAGTGCATTAGAGCCCTGGAACAAGAGGGCATGGTGATCAGCTAGATGCTCTGGTTTTTGCAGACTCTCCACGTTGATTCTTTCCGGTTAGCACAATTTTTACATACAGGAGAACTAGTTCGATGATTTATCTCGGTATCGATGTTGGTTCTATCAGTGCCAAGCTGGTGGCTCTGGGTGATCTAACCGATCGAGATATCCTGGAAAAGGTCCTGCGCAGACAAGGATCCTCGATGTTTTCGCTTCCCGAGCATACCCTGGATCAGGGTGGCTTTCTCATTGCTTCGTCTTACAGGCGGATCAAGGGAAAACCCGTTGAGGTTATCCTGGAAATTTTAAAAGAACTGAAGCGGATGATTCCGGACTCGGCGATCGCGGGCATTCGAACGACCGGCTCCGGAGGCAAACAGATCGCCAACCTCCTGGGGTTGAAATATGAGAACGAATTTCTTGCCATCGCTCGTGGTGTTGGTACTCTCTATCCTCAGGTGAAGACGATTTTTGAGATGGGCGGGGAGAGTTCCAAGCTGATCAATCTCGAGAGCGGGGAAGACAACTTTATCGGTATAAATGATTATTCGACCAACGGCGATTGCGCTGCGGGCACGGGCTCGTTTATGGACCAACAGGCATCGAGGCTCGGTTACGATATCGAGGACGTCGGTAAGATCGTTTCCGTAGCCGGAAAATCATCACGGATAGCAGGAAGGTGTTCAGTTTTTGCTAAATCGGATATGATTCATGTTCAGCAGAAGGGTGACCAGCCACCCGAGATCCTGAAAGGTCTATGCGATGCCGTCGTCAGAAATTTCAAGGGCAGCATCACAAAGGGGAAAAAGACGGATCCCCCCGTGATAATGCTGGGTGGTGTAGCGATGAACCGTGGGATAATAGAAGCGATGGAAGAGGCGTTTGAACTGGGGGACGGGGAGCTGATCGTTCCCGGATATTACGCGTGGATGGGTGCGATCGGATCTGCCCTGATCGAGAGAGAGGAGGCCGACAAAGAGATAGACACCAAATCTTTCAGCGGTTTGAACCTGGAAGCGCTCGAGAATTATCTGACCCATATAAAGGCCGATTTTACGGTAAAGGAACCCTTGAACTTCGACAACACGATATTACTGCGTGACAGGGTGGAGGAGTATCCCGCAGGTAAGATCCGTGATGGATTCCCGACCTATTTGGGGATAGATATCGGTTCGGTGAGTACGAACCTCGCCCTGATCGATGAAAGTGGAACTCTCATTCATGGTGTCTATCTCAAGACCAGTGGTCGTCCTATACAAGCGGTAAACAAGGGGCTTCAGGAAATCGAAGGGCTGTTCGGCGACAAGATCGTGATCAAGGGAGTGGGAACAACCGGCTCGGGAAGGGAACTGATCGGGGAACTGGTAGGGGCGGATACCGTGAACGATGAGATAACGGCTCACAAAACAGGGGCGATGACGATCGGGAGGGAATTCCTGGACCTCGAGGTCGACACGATATTCGATATAGGCGGGCAGGACGCGAAGTATATCAGCATCAACAACGGTGTCGTCGTCGATTTTCACATGAATGAAGCCTGCGCCGCGGGAACCGGATCGTTTCTGGAGGAGCAGGCAGAAAGGCTCGGGATCAACATCATCGGAGAGTTTGCCGATCGTGCGATTCGCTCGAAGGATCCACTGAACCTCGGTGAACGATGCACCGTCTTTATGGAAAAGGACGTCAACTTCTGTCTGCAGAAGGGTGGATCCGTCGACGATATAGTCGCCGGGCTCGCCTACTCGATATGTTACAATTACATCAACAGGGTCGTCAAGGGGAGAAAGATAGGCGATATAGTATTCTTTCAAGGTGGAACGGCCTACAATGACTCAGTCGCGGCGGCTATGGGAATGATCCTTGGAGAGGAGGGGAAGAGGGTCATAGTACCTCCCCATAACGGAGTGCTGGGGGCATATGGTGAGGCTATCCTGGTAAAGGAGAGGATGGAGCACCTGGGAGAGACCTCACAATTTCGAGGATACAATATCGAGGAGATCGATTTTACCATCAAAGAGATATCGTGTAAGTCGTGCTCGAATTTCTGTGATGTTCAGGTCTTCACCGTCGAAGACGAGAAGACGTACTGGGGTGACAAGTGTTCGTACAAGTTCAGGAAGAAGGCAAAGACAGACCGTAGTCCGGTTATCCCCGACCTGATAGTGTTAAGGGAAAAACTCCTCCTGGAGGGATACGACCCTGAAGAAGGTGATGGACCTGTGGTGGGTTTTGCCAGGAGCCTCTATTTTTATGACAGATTCCCGTTCTGGAATACCTTGCTGCGTGAGCTCGGGTTCAGGGTCCAGTTGTCGGATATCACGAACAAGAAGATAAAAAAAGATGGCCTCCAGGCCTGTATTTCCGATCCCTGTTATCCCAAGAAGATAGTTCATGGGCATATCCAGAACCTTATCGACAAGGGAGTTGAATATATTCTGAGCCCAAATCCTATCAATATGGAAACCCCCGATATGAAGGTGGAATCATTCCTCTGCATCTGGGGGCAGAGCATCCCTTTCGTCCTACGATTTTCACCCCTTTTTAAGGACCACGCCGGAAAGTTTATCGTCCCTACCGTTCACTTTCGTTACGGCATGGACTTCGTTAAGAAGGAGATCAAAGACTGGATCCGAAAAGAGGGTCTGGGTTGGAAGAGATGGCTGAAGAGCAATAGGGCGGTCGAGATGGCGTATGAATCACTGCGTCGGTTCGATGGGAAGAAACAGGAGCTGGGAAGAGAAGCACTCAAACTCCTGGATGAAGAGGACGAGAGAGGGGTCGTTTTTGTAGGACGGTCATACAATATCTATGACCGGGAGGTCAGCCTGAACGTTCCAGGGAGGTTGAGGACCGATTACGGTATCAACGTGATCCCGATGGATTTTTTACCCGTTGATGAGGTCAATATTCATGACATCAACAGTAACATGTTCTGGAACTATGGGAGGAGGATCCTCGCGGCGGCAAGGATAGTCGGTGAGAATCCCAGGCTCCACATGATTTATTTCACTAACTTCAAGTGCGGACCTGATTCGTTCATCAAACACTTCGCGCCGAAGGCATGCGGAAAGCCATATCTGACGCTGCAGATGGACGAACATGGCGCGGATGCGGGAACTATGACGAGGGTGGAAGCTTATCTGGACAGTAAGGGATTTTTGAGATGGTGGGCGCAGAAAAACATCGCTTAGAGGGCAGGACACTATACATCCCGCACATGGACTTTGGAGCGGCAAGGGTCATGGCCGCCGCGTTCCGATCGATAGGGATCGATGCCCGGCCATCTCCAGATTCAGATGCCCGCACTCTCCTCCTGGGGAAGAAGTTTACATCGGGAGAGGAATGTTACCCGGAGATCGTCACGATCGGGGATTTCCTCAAAGTTATGGATATGCCGGATTTCAAGCCTGAGAAGACGGCTTTTTTCATGCCGACTGCACCGGGACCATGTCGATTCGGGCAATACAGCCAGTTCCAGCGCAAAATCTTTGATGAGCTGGGCTATGAGGACATAATGATCCTGTCGCCGACGAGCGAGACAGGATATGAAGAACTGGGAGAGCAGGCCGGCAATTTCATACGGACGGGTTGGTGGGCGGTAGTCACATCGGATATCCTGCGAAAGTTGCTTCTCAAGACAAGGCCCTACGAGACAAATAGAGGGGAAGCGGATGAGGTCCATGGCAGGTCACTGAACCGTCTCTGCGAAGTGATAGAGATCGAGGGAGAACCGATGGAGGTGAAGTTTGAGAGGATCCGTGAAGCCCTTCGAGAGATTCGAGAATGGTTCCGGCTTATCCCGGCAGATTACAGCGAGGTAAAGCCACTGATCGGTGTAGTAGGTGAGATATTCTGCCGCTTGAACCACTTCAGCAATGAGGAGCTGATACGCGAGATTGAAGCACATGGAGGTGAAGCCTGGTTATCCGGGATAACCGGCTGGGTTCTGTATACCAATGTCGAGCAAAAATGGCGGATCAAACGATCCATGCATGGGATAGCCCGATGGAAGACCTTGTTGATGGCAATGATCAAGATGCGGGTTCAAAGGCGGGATGAGCACCTGTTGATAGAGCCTTTTAAAGACGATTTTCTGGGCTACGAGGAGCCGGAGATCGAGGAGATCTTCAATTACTGCAGCCCATATCTTCCACCTGAGAAGGTTTCGGGAGAGAGTGTACTGAACATTGGAGAGATCATCTGTTTCTATCACAGGGGGGCAGACGGGGCGATAGACATCAGCCCATTCACCTGCATGCACGGCGGGCTTGGGGAAGACCTCTACGGTGATGTCAGCAAAGATCATGACGGCCTTCCGATCCGCTCTTTCACGTGTGATGAGACCCAATCAGATGTAGGCGACAACGTAGGGATATTCATGAAACTTGCAGAGACATATATGCGTCGAAAGGTGATGGAGAGGAAACTTCCATACTATTTCTCACGTGAGGGGGAGAAGATAGCCGTCTGACTCGTCAGGAGATGTCCGAGT
>CAYTWO010000077.1:0-11458 GCA_964442125.1 uncultured Gemmatimonadota bacterium | reverse complement strand
TTCAACCAATCTTCCAGGACAAACAGACAAGGAAATTTCATATCTTTGTCATGAAAGGTCAAGGATCTTTTTCGTGGCGCTTCATTGACAATTGTTAAGGCAATTTTTATATTCCATCGGTTATCAAAAGAAAATGTAACCAGGGTCGGGGGAAGTAAAGGCGGAGAAGGTGGATCAGATATCTTGATCTTGAACGCATTATACGTGCCCACAAATTCATTAAATATGAGTAGCTAAAAGTAGATTTAAGGGGATATTTTGATGCAGAAGCTGGAAGAACTACAGACAGTTATCCTTTGCGGTGGAATGGGCATGAGACTCAAGGAGGAGACGGAATACAGACCCAAACCGATGGTCACCATTGGCGGGAAACCCATCCTCTGGCATATCATGAAGATCTATGGGGCGCACAACATCAATGATTTCATTCTCTGCCTCGGTTTCAGAGGAGAAATCATCAAGGAATATTTTCTTAATTACGAACTCATGACCAATGACTTTACGATTACCCTCGGTTCTAATAAGAGGGCAGAGATCCAGGGTGATAGCGAGATCGATGACTGGAGTGTGACGCTCGCCAACACGGGTCTGGAAACTATGACAGGTGGGAGAATCAAGCGAATCGAGAAATACATCAAAGGAGATCATTTCATGATGACATATGGCGATGGTGTGGCGGATATCGACCTTGCGGAGCTATATAAATTTCACCTCAAAAGGGGTAAGATCGCGACGGTCACAGGAGTCCATCCCCAGTCCAGGTTCGGGGTGATCGAGGCAGGTGATCAAGCCGAAGAGGTCAGCAGATTTCGCGAAAAACCAGAGCTGGACCAGTTCGTGAGTGGGGGGTTTTTCGTTTTTTCCCGTCGCGTATTCGACATCCTTGACGAAGAATGTATCCTCGAGCAACGACCTCTGATGGAATTGGCCGACATGAATGAGCTTGCCCTATACCTCCATAAAGGCTTCTGGAAATCGATGGACACATACCGTGATTACCTCGAGCTGAACGATATGTGGAAAAAAGGAAATTCCCCCTGGAAAATATGGTAACATTGTATCGGATCTGTCTATTGTAGAAAACGATATCGAGAGGTAACCGACAGAGGAGATGTTTGTATCATGAGCAATGAGCATTACTGGAGGGACAGGAGAGTTCTTATTACAGGCTGTACGGGCATCCTGGGATCCTGGCTCGTCAAGGATCTTTTCGGACTCGGAGCAGACATCGTCGGAATAGTCCGTGACGAGGTTCCACATTCGAACCTGATACTCTCCGGTTATGACAAAAAGATAAACATCGTTCGCGGCTCAATAACCGACTATTCTTTGATAGAGCGAACCATAAGTGAATATGAAATCGAAGTAATCTTTCACCTCGCAGCTCAGACCATTGTTATCACAGCGAACTCCTCACCTATTTCAACCTTCGAATCGAACATCAGGGGAACATACACACTCCTCGAGGCTGCCAGGAACAAGACATCAGTGAAGCGGATTATCGTAGCATCCAGCGATAAAGCATATGGAGAGAAGGAAAAACTACCATACAAGGAGGAAGACCCTCTTCATGGATTGTTCCCCTATGACGCGTCAAAGGCGTGCACGGATATTCTGGCGCAGAGTTACTTTTCCACGTTCGAGATGCCGATAGGTATAGTCAGGTGTGGTAACTTTTACGGTGGAGGAGATCTGAACTGGAACAGAATAGTTCCAGGAACAATACGATCTCTCTACTACGATGAAAGCCCGATCATCCGAAGTGATGGAACTCCGATCAGAGATTATTTCTATGTGCTCGATGCTTCACGGGCATATATAAAACTTGCCGAAGAGATGAAAGATGAATCGATCCATGGAGAGGCTTTCAACTTCTCTACCGAAGAGAGTTTGACGACGATCGAACTGGTTGATAAGATCATCCGGCTGACAGGAAAGACATCCATACAACCGACAATCCTTGGAAAGGCCGATTCGGAGATTAAAGCTCAGACCCTTTCAGCAGAAAAAGCAAGAGAAATCCTCGGGTGGAGACCGGAGTTCAGTCTGGATGAAGGGCTCCAAGAGACGATCCACTGGTACAATAGATTCCTCGATAACCTTGAAGAGGAAAGAAGGGCTGGTTAATCGTGGAGGGGATCTCGAACCTTCGAATCTTACTGACTGGCGCATCAGGCTTTATCGGCTCTCACCTCGGAAGAGAATTGACCAGATTAGGGGCAGAGCTTCACCTCCTCGACCGGCCTGGAACCCCGGACTTCAGGATCAGGGATTACAAAGACCAGGCTGTATTCCATGAGATCGATCTCACCGACGCGGACTCATTGAGGAGAGTAGTCCGGGAGATAAAGCCGGAGAAAATATTTCACCTCGCTTCCGTAACGAATGTCGAAAGATCTCTTGATAAATCTACTGAAATTACCGCAAACAACCTTCTTGGTACCCTGAACCTGATCAGTTCATTGAATGGTTTGTCTTATCAGTGCTTTGTCAATACCGGCACCTGCGAGGAATACGGTGACAATCCCACCCCCTTCCACGAGAATCAAATGGTCAACCCCGTTTCTCCATATTCAGCTGCAAAGGCGTCTTCGACGATCTTCTGTCAGATGTATCACAAGACCCTTGGGCTTCCGATTGTAAATGTCCGTCCCTTTCTCACCTATGGTCCCTACCAGGATCCAAAGATGCTGATTCCACATACGATCATTTCCGCATTGAAAAACGAGAGTTTCAAAATGACCGGAGGAAAACAGACCCGTGAGTTCAACCACATTTCCGATATCGTTGATGGTTTCATCAAATCCGCCACGGTCTTGGAGGCAATTGGAGAGATAATCAATATCGGTAATGCGGTAGAATACAAGATCCGGGACGTCGTAGAGTTGATTCTCGACAAGATGGATGCGAAGATAAAGCCCGAGATAGGTGCCCTACCATATCGAACCGGGGAAACCTGGCATTTCTTCTGCAGCAATGAAAAGGCAAAGAGGATCCTGGGGTGGGAACCAACGATAAGCCTCGAAGAAGGGATTGAACGGACGATATCATGGTACCGAGGGGCTTTCGATTCAGGAGAGTTGTTCGATTGGTTTCCTGAGAATTAATACGTACAGACAAGTCGGAATACAAGGGCACTCTTGATAGCGCGTCAAGAGGTGAAGGACCAGAATTCCTATGATAAAAGGAGTAGTAGTAAGAGAGGCCCCCTACTCTACCGATTCAAGGGGATGGTTGTTGAAGGCTGTACCGAAAGATTACGTCAGAGAAAGCCCGTTCGGTGAGATATACCTCAGTAGCGCAATCCCGGGTGAAATCAAGGGTTGCCACTACCATGACGATACGACGGAATGGTTCTGTGTCATCCAGGGAGAGGGAACTCTCCACCTCGAAGACATTGAATCTGGTGAAAAAATGACACTCAACATGAGTAGAGGAAACCGGCTGTCGGTGGAAATACCACCACGCGTCGCTCACGCGATCTCGAACGAGAGAGATGAGGAGCTGATCCTTCTCGCATTTGCTGACGTCCCCTACGATCCTGAAAATCCCGACTCTTACCCCTGGGATTTCAGTCGTGTTGCAAAGGATCTGAAGGATAGGAAAGAGTTTGATGCCCGAAACGAATGAAAAAGTAACCAGAGATGTTACGGTCTACATTCCGGCCAGAAATACAGGGCACCTCCTGAAACGCACGGTCGAAGAGATCCCGAAGGGTATAGCCAGCCGAATCGTCCTGGTGGACAACTTGAGCACCGACGACACGGTCGATATCGCCCGATCTCTCGCTATTGATGTGATCGAGCATGAAGTGAACAGGGGCTACGGAGGTTCTCAGAAATCAGGATACCGGTATTTTCTCGAAAAGGGAGGAGACCTGGTCGTCATGCTCCATTCCGACTACCAGTACGACCCAAAATGCATCCCTGACCTGATCGCACCGATCATCGAGGAGGAGGCCGATATTGTCCTTGGATCAAGGATCCTCGGGGGCCGGGCATTAAAGGGCGGCATGCCCATATGGAAATACTTTTTTAACCGACTATTGACTTACATGAGAAATTTGTCGGTCGGTGCAAACATCATAGAATATGACACGGGCTTCAGGGCTTTTTCCAGAAAGCTCCTCGAGTCGATCCCCTTTGAAGAAAACTCTGACAACTTTCTCTTTGACACCGAAATCCTGTTCCAGGTACATCACTTTGGTTTCAAGTTGAAGGAGATCCCTATCCCGACGCGCTATTCCGAGGACGCATCGATGATGACCTTCGGTCAGGGTGTCATATATGGTCTCGGGGTCTTTAAGGCAATTATCATTTACACCCTGCACATTTTGAAAATCCGCCGGGCTCCTCAATACCTGCGGAAGACTTCTACAAACGACTGCACCTCTGAGGTAAGATATCGATGAAATTAAGACACATTGGACTGATGACAGCTCTTATCGCACTTTTTGTCGCCTTGGCCCTCTATATGTTTGCCCCTTCCCTTCTGAACATTGATTGGATGCGCAAGGAACGGCCCCATTCTGATCTCGAGACAGCTGACTTCGGCAACAGCGATCCAGAGGATTTGATCAGGGCTTCCATCGATGCCTACGGGGGGAGCCAGAGACTCGGTACAATCAAGGAAATAAGCCTCGAAAACGACATTATCGTTTACGACCAGGATAGCAACAAGGTCCACGGGAATTCCTTCGAGTACTACCGGTTCCCGGATATGGTCAGGGTCGATTTTTCCTTTTTCGCTAACAAAACAACTCACCTCTACGATGGGCTGACTGCCTGGACCATCACCGGTGGGAAGAAGTCAAAGGCTTCGGATTACCTGGCAGAAGGACTGAGGAGAAATGTCAAACATTTTCCGAGCTCATTGCTCCTCACCGCACTCGACGAAAGATCCAATCTGAGCCGTATAATGACCGAAACCTTTGACGATAAACCTGCTTTTACACTCGAACTGACGGACTGGGAAGGTGATCTGAGTAAGATTTGGATCGATCCGGAAACATTGATGATGGTCAGGATCGACTATATCCTCTTTACAAGCCTTGGAGCCGATACGATGTCCGTTGTCATGTCGGATTACCAGGACGTAAACGGGATCCAATTGGCCTTTAATGCATCGTTCTATTACAACGGAGGAAAGGCGCAGGAGACCAAGGTCAAGGAGGTCAAGTATAATCCCAACCTGCCGGATTCCTTCTTTGTAATTGAATAGCAGATTATCTTCCCTCTCAGGTCATCCCGGGGTTGCAGGTCTCATTTCGGAGGAAATCGATCCTCCTCCGGCACGGGTGTTCTCCTCTCAGGGATATCGACGGCAGGATCACGACGCCTGGCCCGGAAGATAACATCTCTGATATCACGGTCAAAATCTTGTTTGAAGATAATATACCTTGCGACCTGCTCCGGATTCAGCAGATCTCTGACCTTTTCGAACTCACGATCATCCAATCTCCGTAGTTCGGCCCTTGCCCTTTCGATTCTCTCGAGAAGTTCATTTATCACGACATAGTCGGGGTTTTCTCCTCTCATGGTTGCCCTGAGTTCTCGCATCGCCCTGCCGCGCTCCTTATCGAGCCCCCTTCTTTCCTCCTCAAGCCCTCTCAAAAATGGGAAAAGGACAGATCCCTCTCGTTCTGTAAGATTGAGGTCCTCTGTCATTTTCCACATCCTCATCATCTCAATCCTTTTCATTACCCTTTCCCGACGGTCTCCGGGAAGATCTTCCTGAGCCATCAGAGAAGCCCGGACCGCGCAGAGGGTAAGAACGAGAGATAAACCGACCGTCACGGCAATTTTCTTTCTCACTTCGCTCTCCTCAAATTAGGTTAGAACTGTTCTGGAGCCACTATGCAATCGAGCCTTTTGTTTTTCCATATCGAGTTTCATTTCCAGGAGCTCCATCAGCCTGATGACTTCGTCCGGTTCGAGACCATGAATCTGACTATCGATATCATTAGGTTCACTTTCTAACGACAGAACACCTTCACCTTCAGAGCTGTATGTAAAACCGTATTCCCTTGCCATTATCGTGAGTACATCCCTCAACTCCTTATTGTTCAAGTCGTTGAGCTCCTCAAACACGGAGAGATCACGTACCAGCCCCCCGCTGACATAGGCCTCACCAAGATCCTCTTCGACCAAAACATATGGAAGCCCACTGGGATATCGATCTGACCCGGTGGTGTAGTTTCCAAGGTGAATTATGCCGGTGATAACGACAATAAGTATCACGACAGCTCCAGCGATATGATGCTGAGTGGGAGAGAACTGTCGTACAGATAGAATCATCGACCTCCACGGGAAAATAAGCCTTAAAAAAGTATTTACTCGCTCAAAATACCCCGATCTCATTATAGCATAGGCACCATCACTGATCTTCTCTCTCTGTTCCATCCAGAATTCCGGACCCGGGTCCGGCAATTTAACTCCTTGAACCATCCGGATCGTTTTCCTGAGTTCACGATATTCATTATGACATCTTTCGCACTCTCCGAGATGCAGAGCTATCCTCCTGGCCTCATCTCCACAAATCCCATCCAGGTATTCATATAGTTTGAGTTGTACCTCTCTACATTTCATCGATACCGCCCTTCCCGCTTAGCTCCGATTTCAGATTTTTAAGGGCATGGAAATAATTGGCTCTCGAATTGTTCTCGGTAATATCCAGCACCTCTGCGATCTCACGATGCGCCATTTTATGATAAGTCCGAAGAATGAGTGTCAATCTTTGCCGTTCGGGCAATCCGCTTATAGCCTGTCGGACCATCCGATCCCTTTCTCTCTTTATCATCAGATCTGACGAGTTTTCCCCCTCGTCACACACCCTTTCCGTCAGAGGAACCATCATCTTTCTGCTCGAGCTTTTCACATGATTTCGGCTGAGGTTGATGGCGATCCTGCAGAGCCATGTCCTGAACGACGAACGTCGCTTGAAGTTTTTCAGTTCCGTAATGGCCTTGATAAACGACTGTTGTGTGATATCAGCCGCGTCCTCGTGGTTCCCTACAATTCTCAAGACCATATAATAGATGACCTTCTGATGCCTGACGACCAGCCGCTCAAACGCGATCTCTCTGCCCTCTGCAAACTGGTCCAGCAGGGTGAAATCGTTTTCCAGAACCATTCCCTCAACTCCACTTTGTTAGACAAAATATCGCTTCAAAACGTTAAAGAATCTCTGTTTCGTGATACTGACCCAAAAAAAGGATCTCAAACAACAGCTCGAGATCCAATCAATCACTCAAATTAACTTCACCTTGAAAAAGAAGGTCTTCTCCAACCACTTCCTCTACCAGAACCGCCTTGCGAACCTGTCCTGGCAGAGCTTCTCCTCACCTCAGTTCTGCCCTTGCCTCCCGGGCTTGCCTGACTCGATCTGCGGGAAATCTCATTCCTCGATCTTCCTGCTCTGCTCTGTTCTACTCGATGATCGTTGTGGTGTTGAGGGGACGGAGTTTCTCTCTCTTTGACCCGCGCCGGGCGATTCGATTGCTGGGTTCTACTCCGGTTCTTCCCCTCGGATACCGTTTCTTCTCTTCGGAACCTGCTGTTTCTTCCCTCACCGTCTATACCAATTGTTGTTTTCGATCGGGTACGGGCTTCATCTCGGTTCTCCCGGTCACTCCCATCCACTCTCTTGCTATCAACCCTCCTCACACTCCGGGATGAGGGGCTCTCCTCCACCACGGTTTCACGAGTCATTGTCCCGCTCTTCTCGTGGCCATCAACAGCCTCGACCTCCGTTCTCATGGATACCCCTTCTCCTCCCGGAATATTCCCCCCATCCTCTCTTACTGCAGAATGACTGGTCCTTAGCGGAAGATTCCCGGTTAATTCGTTGACCACGGTATTTTCCCGGAAAACAGCAGAGGATCGTGTGACATTCCCTGTCTCGCCGACGGTAACTGGATTATTGAGTCTTGCTACACTCCCCTCCCGATTCCGGACACGAATTGCTCCCGCACTCAAGGTCGATTCTCCCTTTGAATGATATACCCCTTCTTCTCTCGTCCTGAAATCATATTTTCGACTGTATCGATATCCGACATGGGAGGACCTCGGGAATCGGTAGTAGTATCCGTAATAATTATAGGGGTAATAGAAATCCCAGTAGCAGTAATCGTTGTAATACCAGTAATCGTAGACAACGATATAGTAGGATGGACAGGAATAATAGTAGGGATCATAATGATAATAGCTTGGAGCATGGCAGTCCGAGCAGAGATAGCGCGGATAATGGACTATCTCCTCGACATAGTACATGGCAAAATCATCGCTGTAAACGAGCTCTTCGGTGAATGGTAAAATTTCTCTGTTGATCTCATCGATAGACAGGAACGGATCACCAGTTATCCGCCGGACTACCTCGACACCCCCCGCCGGCTCATAAGAATGAGATAGAAACGGCCACTCATCGAGGTAAAATGGTTCATAAGACGCGACCGCTTCGATGTAACCGACACCAAGCGGCTCCTCGATATAGAGCGACATCTCATAACCGCCCCCGGGGATAGAATACGTCTTCCCCTCCGCTACGTAATTATCCATACCCGGGTAATATGGATACAGGATGTTCACATATCCCTCGGTGTCGATGTTGTAAATGGTGACATACGACGAATGGTTTACCTTGAAGTATATGGTCATGGCATCATTCGAGTAATAAACACCTCCATCTCCCCTGTCGAGCCAGACATCGATCTCCAGAGGAGAGGAGCCGCTCAAGGCAGAGGGTGAAAGGAGATATGAACCAAGGCAGAAAAATGTCAGTAGTATGCCGTTTCTTTTTCGACTTTGTCTGTTCATTGTAACCTCCCGACCTTTCATCGATCTTGACATATTAACATATCTCACCACAGGAAAAAGCAACTGCTGTGCCACGACCCTGAGAGGAGAAATGAGGAAGAGTTGAGAGAGTTAACTTGTTACTGTTGTGCTGGTTAGAGGTCCCAACCTGGAAACGTCAAAATCCGGAGATATCGATTTATCTGGACTCCATAAAGGGCATGCTGTCCCCGATATAGGACACCTTCCCCGCTTTGGACGAAATTCTGTCGTTAGATTGAAGCTCGCCGCGGTAAACCGCGGGGAATGCGCTCGCTGAGCATTTTCAACGCGTCATTCGCTGAGAAAGGGCTGGAGAGGACACGAATCACAGAGTGATGTCGGTCGGCAGTACTCCTTCCCGACCCTGACGAGAAGGGCGTGATATTCGTTGAAGAGTGAAACATCCTCGGGGAGGCAGGCCATGAAAAGCCGCTGAATCTCGCTGTAACCAGCCTTTTCATCTATTAGCCGGTGTCGTGTGAACACCCTTCGTGTATAGGCGTCGACGACGAAAACCGGCCGTTCGAGAGCATAGAGAAGGATTGAATCTGCTGTCTCCGGACCAATTCCGCGGATTTCAAGGAGCTCCTTTCTCAATATCGATGTCTCGGTCATCATTAAACGATCGATGTCGAGCCCGTATCTATCCCGGAGGTAACAGACGAAGTCAAGGAGCCGTTGTGTCTTGACCCTGAAATAACCGACAGGTCGGAGGCAGGCGTAGAGGATGTCTATATCGGCGACAAGGAGTTTCTCTTGAGTCAACAAGCCCTCTTTTACCAGTCTCGTGAGGGCTTTTTCGACGTTCTTCCAGTTGGTGTTCTGGGTCAGGATTGAACCGACCATCACTTCGAAAGGTGAATCCCCGGGCCACCAGCCCTGGGGGCCAAAGCGCTCGATCAACACATGGTAATAGCCCCTGAGAGCCTCCCCTGCAGATGAAGAGGCTGTCGAGTGAGGATTCCCCTTGATAGTCTTCTCACCTCTTGCGGCGAAATTGCTTGCTCGCCCGGTTCAAAATTTCTTTTTCGTCTTCAGTCAGGCTGTCGATTCCATCACTCGATATCTTGTCGAGGATCCTGTCGATCTTCTCATCCACACGATCGTCCGGACTATAGTCTTCACTCTGGTCGCCATCCTCGACAAATCGTATCTTGATCCTGCCCGATTGCACCTTGTCTTTGATTCTATCGAAAATGGAGCTGAAAACCCGGTACCCTCGAATATAGACATATCCAACGAACATACCGCCCAGATGAGCGAAGTGAGCGATCCCGCTGTCACTGAATCCGGACACACTCCCGACAAAACCGGCTATATTGATAAAAACATATAAAAGAATCAAATGCTTTGCCTTGATAGGAATAAAAAAATTGAGATATATCAGCCGGTTGGGGAAAATCATTGCGAAGGCCACAAGGAGACCAAAAATGGCTCCAGAAGCCCCGATTGTCGGGATTGTCGAGTTCCAGGAGGTCAGTACAGTTATTACACCCGCACCAATTCCTGTAATGAAGTAATATTTCAAGAATTCCCGGCTCCCCCACCTACCCTCGATCTCGCTGCCGATCATCCAGAGGATGAACATATTGAGGAGGAGATGAAAGAATCCTCCATGCAGAAACATATAGGTGGAAAGCTGCCACAGGTAGAGACGGTTGATAACCATGGCGGGTACCAGACCAAAGATAGGAATTAAACGAAATGCCGGAATAAATCCTAACAGGAAGATCACACAGTTGACGATGACCAGCATCTTCACCATCGGGCTCCAACCGTAAATCGAAAGCCCCGGTCCGTAACTGTAACGATACAGTCTCAATGTCTATCCCCTCTTCACCATCGATCCGGAATCTCTTGAAAGCCGTGCGAGGCAACTGTTACCGACTTGATTCCTGCCCTGCAGCTTCTGAGCGGTCTGGGAATCAGGCATTTTCGTCCAGATCCTTAACACGTCAGGTGGAATACACCCACCGTCTTTTTGTCCTTCGAAATATTATTGTACGACTCGATTGCGACACTTGTTTCAGAGGCCCGGAGTTCTATTTCTTTCCTTGCGATCTCTTCGACCAGCTCATCCGGTACAACAAGTCGTCCGTAGCAGCCGGTGCCGACAATAACCACCTCCGGATCAGCTTCGATGACCTCCCTCAAATCTTGAATGTCCAGTCTATGCCCCTCCTTCCTCCACCAACCGCTTTTGACCGAATCAGGGTAAACTATCACGTCCGACCTGAATGTCTCACCTCCGACGACCATTTTCCCAAACTCGTACGATTCGATCTTCATGATAACTCCCGACTGGAATCTCCCTCCTCGACTCCATAAACCTCACGAAATACCCTACGTAATCTGGATCCATATATGATATCGAAAGCCTCGCCTTTATCCGGGAATAACCTGACAGCAAGACGTCTCAGGTTCCGATAGATTCCCTGTGCATCTTCAAAACTGATTTGATCCTGAAAAATCATCGATACAGAAAGGTCGACCATCATCCTGAGGTATCTGACTCTTTTATCTTCCTCGACGATCGCCGGGTTCAGTTTCCTTGCGGCAATTGGCATTTCATAAAATCCTGATGGGAGAGGAAATTGCAAAGACTCATCTGACAAAAAATCAGG
>CAYTWO010000076.1:0-11556 GCA_964442125.1 uncultured Gemmatimonadota bacterium | reverse complement strand
CTAGCACCAAGGCGCCTCTGGTCTTCAACAGCCTCTGGTGCAAAGATGATCTCGTAACGCATTATAGCTATAATATAGCCAGAGAATAGCCAGAACGCAAGTCGGGCTGTCTCATCATGTGGCTAATGTTTGAGCTAAACTGCGGTGTGAAACATCATCAGTTTAAGCGCTTTGTTAGCAAGCTTTCTTGACACTGCTGTTCAACGATTATAATGCAAACGATAACTGTATATGTTGCACTAAAGCGATGAGATAATCAATTAAAACATGCGAGACGGGTTGATAACCCCTTGAACAACAATTATGTGTCATGCTGGTCCTTTACATCGTCTTCAGACTTGGTTAATGTAGTAGAGATATTCTATTCGAGACCTCGTAGATAGGGGACCAAAGATGGAATTCCTTCTGCCGCTTGTCATAGGCCTGGTGCTGGGATTAATCATTTTTCTGGTCGTTAACAGGCTTAAAAAAGACGATACAGAGGTGTTGGGCGATCAGATGAAGGACTCGTTCGCCGCTCTCTCCCTCGAAGCGCTCTCCAGGAATACCGAAGAGTTCCTGAAGCTCGCCAACGCGAAACTCGCCTCGCAGACAGAACTGGGTGAGAAGGAGCTGGAAGGAAAGAAGAAACTCATCGACCAGAACCTAGAGGCGATGAAAAAGGAGTTGGAAAATGTCGAGAGGGTCGTCAAAGACCTGGAAAAGGATCGGGAAAAAAAGTTCGGACAACTCACCACTACATTGAAATCAACGGCCGAGCAGACAGCCAGACTCCAGGAAACCACCGATCAGCTTCGTACGGCCCTGGCCAGCACACAAGCACGAGGTCAATGGGGGGAAAGGATGGCCGAGGATGTGCTCAGACTTGCCGGCTTCATCGAAGGGATAAACTACCAGAAACAGAAGACGCTCGAAACCACCACAACACGCCCGGATTTCACTTTTTTCCTGCCACAGGGCCTCAAGGTCAACATGGACGTCAAGTTTCCGCTTGACAACTACCTGAAATACCTTGAAACGGATGGGGAAATCGATAAAGAAAAGAATAAGAACCAGTTTCTGAAAGACGTCAAAGGGAGGATCAAGGAGGTCACGACGAGGGACTACATCAATCCGGAAGAGAACACGCTCGATTATGTCCTCGTCTTTATCCCCAACGAGCAGGTCTATGCATTCATCAACCAGCACGACAGACACATACTAGATGAAGCTATGGAAAAAAAAGTAGTCCTCTGCTCGCCCCTCACCCTCTACGCGATCCTGGCAGTTATCCGACAAGCCGTCGACAGCTTCAACCTCGAGCAGACGGCGGGTCACGTCCTCTCCCTGCTCGGTACCTTCAACAAGCAGTGGAAGAAATTCGTTACTTCCATGGAACAGATGGGAAAGAAAATCACCGCGGCACAGCAGGAGTATACCAATCTGACAACGACCCGTCGGAACCAGCTCGATCGACAGCTCCTGAAGATAGAGGACCTGAGAAGCCAGAAGGGAATTCCCATCGAGGAAGTAAAGTCAGCGGAGATTGAAAGTATCGAGGTAGAGAGTGATAAGTAACAGTGGAAATGATGTGCAGCTGACCTTCAGAGAATAAGAGCCATGATAAGATCGTCTTCGTACTCACCCTTCCTGCAGACAGATCTCTTCCGCCGCCCCTCTACTTCAAAACCGTGTTTCTCGTAAAGGTGGATCGCCCTTTCATTACGAGCGTAAACACTTAGTTCGATGCGCTTCACGATGCCCGTCCCTCTTGCCCATTCGATCGCCTCAGCCATGAGGGCGTCCCCTATCCCCCGGCCTCGCCAGTCTTGAAATATGGAGATGCCAAGTATCACAGAGTGCCGCGTAGCCTTTCTGACACCACCTTTGCAGTTGAGAGCGCCTACTATCTTTCCCTCTGCTTCTGCGACCAGAAAGATGGAGTTGTCCGAGATAGCATATTCGGTCAGGATCATCTCTTCTTCGTAGGTGGAGAGATTAAACTCTCCCGGTCCAAGGGCGATATCAAGGTCAGGTTCTTCAGAAAGGTGTTTAACGTAGGCGACAAGTTCTTCCGCGTCAGCTATCTGGGCTTCCCGGATGATATAATTCTCTGTTTTCATTCTATTTATCACCTCCTCTTTTCACACGATAACTCGCCCACCAGTAACACTTCCCAACGTGGATATCGAGTTCAGCTCCCTCAGGCGATCTCAAGGACCTGGCGATTCAACAGCCTCTCTTTCAAATAGACGGCGATAGTATTCAGCTCTGCCTGCCTGACAGGATCTTCGCGCCGATAGATATCCTCATAAATCCTGGCTCTCTCGTCGTAGTATCGCTCTAAATCGTTTTCCAGATTCATTTCTTTCCGACAGAATCGCTCAAATCATGGGTCTTAATCGTTTACACCTACTTGGCGGCGCTTACGTTCAAGCTCGAGATGATGCCCGCCTTGGCCCCAAACTCCCCTTCCAGGGCGTTTGCCGTGTCCGCGGTCTCTTTGTTCGAAGATTCTATCTCCCAGAGCTCTGCTGTTACAGTGGTTTCTCCCTCCACCTTGACATCCCGGAACCCGGCAGTTCTGATCGTTTCCAGGTATTCGTCTCTCATCATCGCGCCGGAAACACACCCGGCATAGGCTTCCATGGAGTTTATAACGGAATCGGGGAGTTCTCCCAGCAGGACGATATCAGAGACCATCAATCTCCCACCCGGCTTGAGGACCCGATACGCTTCCTGAAAGACCTTCAGTTTATCCGGGGAGAGGTTGATCACGCAGTTCGAGATAACGACATCGACGGAATTGTCCGCGGCAGGGAGAGCCTCTATCTCCCCCAAACGGAATTCGACGTTGTCGTAGCCGTCCTTATCAGCGTTCTCCCTCGCCTTCCCGAGCATTTCAGGGGTCATGTCGACTCCGATGACTTTTCCCTTCTTGCCTACTCGATCCGCCGCGAGAAAGCAATCGAATCCCCCCCCGGAACCGAGGTCGAGGACAGTTTCACCCTCCTTCAGTGAAGCCAGGGCAATGGGGTTCCCGCACCCGAGACCGAGGTTCGATCCTTCCGGGACGGAATTCACATCTTCATCGGTGTAGCCCATCCGCTTGCTGACATCCTTCACCGTTGCCTGAGTCCCTCCGCAAGAACTGGCGGGACCGCAGCATGAGCTCTCCGTCATCACTACTCTGGCATAACGATCTCTGACCGCCTTTTTGATCTCCACATCCTTCATTGTAATCCTCCTCCACCTTACTGAAGTGCCTCTTTCATCATGGGTCCAAGCATACCCTTGACGCTTTCTGAAAATTCATCGGTCCTGATCAGGGAGATACAGCAGATCTCTCCCTCAGACTCCCAGCTGATCACAGCGAGCTTGTCGCCCGCTTTCATCTTTGCCTTTTCTCTTAAATCCTTGGGGAGGACTATCTGTCCCCTCGCGTCAATCGGAACTACGGCGTCTATCTTACAACACGATGTCGGGCTTTCTTCACAACAACCCTCGGACATCTCCTTTTCCTTTTTCACCATACTCTAAACCTCCCCTCTCATGTTATCAGATTATGAAGATATTTCTGATATATAATTATAATCTGAATTCTCTGATTTGTCAACCTTTTTGTCAATATTTTTTCTCTCAGAGAAAATTGTGGCGTTACCGATTGGTATTACAGTAGTTGCAGGCAAGAATTTTTCGGGGATTACCTTAGTTTAACCCGACTCTTCTTCACTCTTGAGTGGCCAGAAACTTTCCGGCTTTGAGAGGAGCAATACTCCAGGCGGCAGGTAATTGGAGATTATTCCGCTATATTCCCGAGTTCCCTCAGCCTCTCCAGCCGATCGGACTCATTGGCAACCATCCACTCGTCCTTCGAGAGAAGGTCATAAGCGAGGGCAAAATATTTTACGGCTTCTTCATTCTTACCCTGGATGTACAGGCACTCCGCCAGCTCTTCGTAGACGTAGCCGTCCTGCTCGAGTCCTTCCCTTTCAAACTCCTCTTCCAGATCCCTCTGGATCCGCAACGCCTCCTCAGTCCTTCCGAGTGAGCGGTAGGCTCTCCCGACCGTCCATTTCGCGATCCGAATACCCTCATCATCGTTCTTCTCCTCCCGCGACTTCAGGGATTTCTCGAACAGTTCCAGGGCCCTTTCGTACCGGCCGAGGTCGTGGTAACTCCAGCCGGTGTTGTTGTAGAGAGATCCGAGCCAGTTTCTGGCCTTCTCGTCTCTCGATTTTTCCGCCAGATCCATCGCCTTGTCCGCCCAATCCAGCTGCTTCTCCGGAGGTTCCACGATCTGAATCATGTGAGCCGCGTCGACCGCGTAAAAATCTTCCCCGCTCTCGAGCCCCATCTCCCAGGCTTCCATGAAATACGGTTTCGCTCCCTCCGGGCTACCCGATGAATTGATCACCCTTCCCCTCTCGAGGAGATATCGAATTCGCGCTACTGTAAGCTCATCAGTCAGCATTCCTTCCACCGTGTCGAGGGTCTTGTGGGCGTCGTCGAACTTTCGCTGGAGTCCCTCGGTCCTCGCAATCTGAGTGAGCAGCTGTGCGTAGTACGACACATCACCCGATTCTTTCGCTTCCGGAAGCAGTTCCCGAAATTTCGTCTCGGTCAGCCCTGGTTCGTTGTAATCCCACAGTGTATCGAAATCGACCAATGCTTCCACCTCCTTTTCAGGTTTAGATGCCATCGAACAGCCACTGATGATCAGCATGAGGAGAATAACGAAGGGCGTCATTTCTTTATTCCTTTCTTCGTCCTTTATGGACAAGTATAAATTCTTCCGCTGTTTCGCCGAGTTTTGTAGCCAGGTCCCTTGAAAGGTGGACCTTTTGCAGATACTCTTCCCCCACATCCTTACGGTTTCTATAGGTCGCCTCGAGGATCGCTAGATCGGCCCCACCTACTAATTCCTTCAGAGAGGGGCAATTCCCAGTGTCCCCGCTGATCGCGACCTTTTCATCCTTATATGAAATCCTGTAGCCCATCGCAGGAACCGGAGCAAGAATCCCGGAATCCTTCGTACTTCCGCAGTGGAGGACCGGGTAAGCCTCGATCGACATCCCGGCAACCTGCACGACTTCCTGAGGCCGGACACTGGTGCATAATACTTCATATGATATAGTAGTCGAGTAACTATTCGTAAAGCCGTCGACGATAGAAAAGACTTCGGTACAGCCTTCGGGAGCAAACACATGAAGCCGATCCACTCTCCCTATCATTCTCAAGAATCCGAGAATCGAATAGAGGCCCCCGACATGGTCGAAATGTCCGTGGGTGAAAAAGATTCCCTTGATTTCGTTTATATTACGACGACGAGCGACTAAATCGCGTAGCACGCCATCTCCCGCATCGACGAGAATGAAACCTTTCTCGTTGCTTATTCGAATGTCCTGAGCGATCCCGGCGGTCGAGTAAAGGATGTGAACCGTCAGATACTCCCCGCGCCAGGACCTGACTGTTTTTTCCAGATCTCTCATGATGTTATTCCTGTATGACCGTATCCTATCATCTTCCGACTCCCGACGCCTTCCATTCGGCTATTGCCTCATTCCACCTGAGGGAACGACAGGATCCAGCCCAACTCTCATTATAACTTATAACCTAATCACGATAAATCCTCTGCATCATGTAAACATCCAGGAGCTTCCCGAACTTTCGACCGACCTCTTTCATAACGCCGATATGCTCGAATCCTACAGACTCGTGAAGCTCGACACTCACCTCGTTCCCTTCCGCGATCCGTGCGATGACAGAGTGTATGCCTGCCACCTTTCCCTCCACGATAATCGCCTCGATCAGCCTTCTACCGATCCCCTTCCCACGATGCTCCTCATCGACGTAAAGCGATATTTCCGCCGTATCAGAATAGGCACACCGATCCGACCAGTTGCTCAGAGAGGCCCATCCCGTGATGGTACCATCTTCCTCAGAGACGATGACCGGATTGTTCGGGCCATGACCCTCGAACCAGACCACCTGCTCCTCGAGCGTTTTAGGTTCAGTGTCGAATGTGGCGACCGTATGAAGGATCGCTGCGTTATAAATTCGCGTTATGGCTTCGAGGTCCCCAATTGTCGCCTTCCTTATCGTTGACATGTCAACTCCCTGGAATTTCTCCCTGGCTCTTTCTTGTTCGATTTCCCTGATCTCAAGAAAATATCTCATTTAACGATCAACGCAATAAAAATATAGGTTGCACACGAAATTGCTCTATAGTATAGTTCCCTTGGTCCTTTTTACAAACGTAAATCGTGAAGAGGATAGAATCGGCGGTTTCCACTGTGCAATAGGGATCCCCCACGCAAAAGTCTGAAAGCTGAACTGGAGAGAGAGTTTGGCCGACAATAAGCGTTCGATTTCCAACATCTCCCTGGTCGCCGGGCCGCTGCTTTTTCTCGCGATGATAACCTTCGCCGACCTGGACCCCGAGCACCCGGAGGTCACACGTACAGCTGCGGTCGCCCTGTGGATGGCCATCTGGTGGATCAGTGAAGCGGTCCCCCTTGCCGTGACCTCACTGCTGCCGGTCATATTGTTTCCCGCCCTCGCCGTTATGAGCGGCAAGCAAGTCGCACCGATCTATTTCAACCACATCATATTCCTCTTCATCGGCGGCTTTCTCGTGGCTCTCGCCATGGAACGATGGAACCTCCACCGTAGGATCGCGCTGAGGATACTCATCCTGTCGGGTGTTCGTTTGAGAGGCATACTCTTAGGATCGATGGCATCCACCTGGTTCCTGTCCATGTGGATCTCCAACACGGCGTCCACTATGATGATGGTGCCTATCGTCCTCGCCCTCATACTGAAACTCGAGGAGAGTCTTGGACAGAAGAAGCTTTCCAGATACTCGATCGGAATCTTCATCGGGATAGCCTACAGCGCATCGATCGGCGGCATCACGACACTCGTAGGGACTCCACCGAACCTCTCTTTCGCCAGGATATTGAGTATCTGCTTCCCGGACGCACCTGAGATCTCGTTCGCGTCCTGGTTTGTCTTCGCTCTTCCGATCTCTGTTACCATGCTTCTTCTCATCTGGCTGTACCTGACATATCTATATTGTCCCAGGGGCGAGGAGATCGAACTCGACAGCCAGATCTTCCGCAGGGAATACAAGGAACTCGGCCCAATGTCGTTCGAGGAAGGGGTAGTCCTCGTCGACTTCGTCCTCCTAGTCCTCCTCTGGCTCTTCCGTCAGGACATTCACTTCGGCGGACTTACCCTGCCAGGCTGGTCCAGGATCGTCGAGAACCGGGCATACCTCGACGACGGTACCGTAGCCATCACGATGGCCGTTCTCCTGTTCGCGATACCGGCCAGAAGCCCAAAGAGAACGCGTATCATGGACTGGAAGACGGCATCGAAACTCCCATGGAACATCGTTCTTCTCTTCGGCGGAGGTTTCGCCCTGGCCAGCGGTTTCAAGGAATCCGGACTCTCCATGTGGATCGGGAACGGACTCGAATCCGTCGGGTCATTTCATCCCTTTTTGATCATCGGGACGATCTGTTCGATGATCACGTTCCTCACGGAGCTTACCTCGAACACCGCAACGGCGGAAATGCTCCTCCCAATCCTTGCCGCCATGGGTTCATCGATCCATATAAATCCACTCTTCCTCATGATACCGGGTACCCTGGCGTGCTCGCTCGCCTTTATGCTCCCCGTGGCAACTCCACCCAACGCGATTGTCTTCGGGACCGGACGTCTGAGGATCTCGGATATGGTCCGGACCGGTTTCATCATCAATCTTCTCGGGATCGTCGCCATCACCCTCGCGATCTACCTCCTCGGTGAGTTCGCCTTCGGCATCACACTCAGTGACTTTCCAGGATGGGCTGCCCTTCAATGATACTCGCCCTATCGATTCATCGTGGGTACCCTGCCCATCGAGTGTCCTGACTGTCATCGCAAATCGCCCATCACCAACGTATTGTCTTACAGTGGGTTACAAGCAACGCATACAAAGCCCTTGACATGATCTATCCAGATCACTATAATATTCTACAATTCAATTGAATACTTAAGGAGTGCCGTCTTGACACCCGACAAATTGAAACTCAAAGGCTACATCTACGAACAGTTTGCCAGAATCGGAAAGGCAATCTCGAGCCCCAAGAGGCTGGCACTCCTCGATCTTCTCTCACAGGGTGAACGAACCGTCGAGGCACTTGCCGGGGAAGCTAACTTATCGGTCGCCAACACATCACAGCACCTGCAGGTCCTTCGCGAGTCACGCCTGGTCGAATCCAGGAAAGAGGGGCTCTACGTCTCCTACCGCCTCGCCAATATGAACGTTGCCGTTTTCCTGCAGTCGATCAAGTCACTGGCAGAGGACAGACTGGCTGAACTAGAGCGGATCATGAGCCAGTATCTGGAAGGGAAAGAAGACCTGGAACCCATTGACCGTGATGAACTCATCGAGCGGATCGAGGCGGGAACGGTCACCATTATCGATGTTCGACCCGAGGAAGAATTCAACGCCGGTCACATTCCCGGAGCGACATCCATTCCCCTGAAGCATCTCGAGGATCGAATCTCGGAGATTCCTGAAGAGAAAGAGATCGTGGCTTACTGTCGCGGTCAATACTGTGTCCTGGCCATAGAGGCCGTTGCATTCCTGAGGTCTCGAGGTTACCGCGCTACACACTTCGAAGAGGGAATACCGGAGTGGCGAGCGCGAGGTTTACCGGTGCGAATAAATGTCAAAAGTGACAAGTGATTGTCCCCAATTAGAACCATGGCGTCTTACTCATCACCAGTCACTATTCACTAGTCACTATTCACTGAATGCGGAGGTAGCATGTTAAAGCGATTAACAAAATTCTCTGTCGATCAGCCTCGAACTGTCATTTTTCTCGTGACTCTCCTGACAATACTTTTGGCGCTTCAAATTCCCCGCATTCACATCGATACGGACCCGGAAAACATGCTGGAAGCGGATCAGCCAGACCGTATATTATTCGACAGTGTAAAAGAAGAATTCGGGATCCGTGACCTTATCGTCGTCGGGATCGTCGACGAAAAGGGGATCTTCAGGCCCGAGGCACTGGATCGTCTGAAGGGTACGATTGCGAAAATTCTCAAGATCCGCGGAGTGATATCAGAGGATGTCGTCAGCCTCTCGACAACGAACAACATAAAGACGATAGGCGGGTTTCTCGATATCCGGCCTGTCCTTTATGATGTCCCGCAAAAACCCGATGAAGCGAGCCGGCTCCTGGCGGATATCGAGGCCAACCCCTTCCTTTACGAAAAGATCGCCTCAGCCGACGGAAGCGCCATTGCGCTTTATATCCCGATACAGCAGAAGGACATGAGCTACCAGATCGCGGCCGAAATCGAGACAATCCTCGATGAGGACATGCTGCCGGGTCAATCCTACCACCTGGCCGGACTCCCCATTGCAGAAGACACATTCGGTCACGAGATGTTCTTCCAGATGGCCGTGGTGGCGCCGCTGGCATTTGTCGGTATCATGATACTCGTCTATCTCCTGTTCGGACAGGCACTCTTTCTCATCCCTATAGGAATGACGGCTCTTTACTCGGTGATCTGGGCGATGGGTTTTCTGATCGGTACAGGGAATACCGTTCACATCATGAGCTCGATGATCCCGGTCTTTCTCATGCCGATAGCTATCCTCGATACGGTCCATATCCTGAGCGAGTTTTTCGATCGATTCCGAGTGCTTGGAGATAAGAGGCGCGCCATCCTCGAGGGGATTAAGCCATTATACCGCCCCATGCTCCTGACGTCGATCACCTCCGCTGTAGGGTTCTCCTCCCTGGCGCTTGCCGACATCCCGCCGGTCAGAATATTTGGTTTATTTGTGGCTATAGGGATCATGGCCGCCTGGATAATCTCGATGACATTGGTCCCGGCATTGATCATTATCATGAGCGACAAGCGGCTCGGCGAGGCTCTCCGAGAATCGGGAGATTCAAGGGGATCCCGACTCGACAGTTTTCTCGGACCGATCGGGCGGTTCGCCTTCTTTCGCTTCCGCAGGGTGATTGTACTCGGTGTTGTTTTGCTTATATTCGGAGTCATCGGTATCCTGCAGATCAATATCAACGACAATCCCGTCAAATGGTTCAAGGAAGGTCATCCGATGCGTGTGGCCGACACCGTCATGAACCGTCTTTTCGGTGGGACTTATATGGCCTATCTCGTTATAGACGGTACCGAACCGGAGATGATAAAGGATCCGGCGGTCGTGACCTACATCGACGTGATCCAGTCTCGACTCGAGTCTGACCCGCTGGTCGGAAAGACCTCATCGGTAGCCGACATCGTCAAGCAGATCAACCGCGTACTCCACGACAACGATGAAGCCTTCCACATGGTCCCCGATTCCAGGGCCGCTGTCGGCCAGTTCCTGTTCCTGTTCCAGTCTTCCGGAGACCCCAACGACCTCGATAACTTTGTCGACAAAGAGGCACGGAAGGCAAATATCTGGGTGCAGATGAAGAGCGGAGACAATCAGCAGATGGCCGCGGTAGAAGCAAACCTCGCGGAGTTCGTGTCGGAGAATCCACCACCGGATGGACTGTCGATCAAATGGTCGGGTCCGACTTACATCAACAAGGTCTGGCAGGACCTGATGGTCTTCGGTATGCTGAAGGCCATCCTCGGCAGTTTCCTCGTTGTCTTCATCCTGATGATCACAGAGTTCCGGTCGATCAGGATGGGGGTTCTTTCCATGATTCCGCTTTCGGTAGCTATCGTCCTCTCCTATGGTCTCATCGGGTGGGCGGGCAAGGACTACGACATGCCGATCGCAGTCTGCTCTTCACTCTCTCTGGGGCTTGGAATCGACTTCGCGATCCATTTTCTCCAGCGATTCCGCAAACACTATGAGGAATCGAAAGATATCGCGGAGACAAACCGGTATATGTTCAGTGAGCCGGGTCGAGCCATAGCGAGGAATGCCATTGTGGTCTCGTTAGGATTTCTGCCGTTGATGGTGTCGACACTGACACCTTACGTGACCGTAGGAATCTTCTTCGCCCTGTTGATGGCCTTCAGCACGCTGGCGACCCTTTTCATCCTTCCCGCTGCAAGCAGGTGGGGCTACATGGTCTCCTGAGAGGAATGAAACGTTGCCATATTCAATCGAGCTCGCTTTTGAAGGGGATTTTCAGTGACACCTTCAAGCAAAGTCGGATTGAAATGCTACAAGGATGAAATCGAGCAAGGAGGCATCAAATGAAAAGAACAGCACAATACCTGACCTGCATATTCACCTTAAACTCTATGCTTCTCACTCCCATGTACGCGTCCGGGGAAAGCGGACAAATGACCGCATCAGATATTGTCCGGAAGTCACAGCTCGCCTTCTATTCAGCAGGCAATGACATGAGTGCAAGGGTGACAATGGACCTTATCGACTCGAAGGGGAACAAACGCACGCGCGTTATGTCGATGCTCAGAAGAAATACGGATGAGAAGGGAAACCAGAAATACTTCATCTACTTTCATGAACCAGGAGATGTCCGCCGGATGACCTTCATGGTCTGGAAATATGCAGAGAAGGACGACGATCGATGGATCTTC
>CAYTWO010000075.1:0-11673 GCA_964442125.1 uncultured Gemmatimonadota bacterium | reverse complement strand
GGCTCGACCGAGGGGAATAACTTCATATCCGTATGCGGCAGAAACAGTGCACCGGTATACTCATCCATATACCTGGGTTCGGTATTCAGTTCTATATAGGTCATTTTATCGGCTATTTCATCGACAAGCCCCCGGTTTTTATCGGAGATGAGAACGAGGTAAGAGCCGAGGAGAGAGCTGTTTCCGATATAATGGAACCTGCTCCTCTCCAGATCCGGCAACAACCCGATACGCACGGCATTTTCTATATTCAGATGCTGGCCGAAACCGCCTGCGATGTAGAATGAATCGATTTCTTCAAAGCTGAGCCCCGCACTCTTCAGTAACACGGAGCACGCGGAATAGACGGCGCCCTTGGTCCTGATGAGGTTGGAGATGTCGTTCTCTGTTATCAACAAGTCCTGTCCCCAGTAACTATTTTCTCCCTTCTCTATGACAAAACCTGGTCCCTCCTCTGTTTCGACAATGTTTTCCCGACCCGCTTTATCCGAAAATTTACCGTGGCGATCGACATATCCATGCAGAAACAATTCGGCGAGGAGGTCAATCAGTCCCGAACCACAAAGACCTTTTGGCTTTGTGTTATCAATGATTTCATACTCGAACAGGGCTTTTCCCACCATTTTTATCCCCTCGATTGCACCTTCCGAGGCCGGCATACCGCACTTTATCCCTCCTCCCTCGAAAGCAGGTCCAGCGGAGCAGGCACAGGTCATCAGCCAGTCTTTGTTTCCTAATACCAATTCGCCATTCGTTCCCGCGTCGATGAAGAGCGATATTTTATCTGAATCGAGGAGGATGGGTGTACACATCATTCCGGCGGTAATATCCCCTCCGACATAGCTTCCGACGGCCGGGGCGCAAAAAATCCTCCCTTCATAATTCATATCCAGGCCTACATCGCGGGAAAGAGTGATCGGCGCCTGGTTCAGGGTCGGGACATACGGCTCCTCCCGGACAAAACGCGGCTCAAGGTTGAGGAAGAGATGAATCATGGTGGTGTTGCCGGATACGGAGGCAAAGTAGATGTCCGACGTGGATAGCCGGGAGATCTTTACCGCTTTTTTAATGAGATGATTGATGGTCCCGATGATGAGGGCTTGAAGTTCCTGCAGCCGTCCCGGCTTTCGAGCGTAGTTGATTCGAGAGATGACATCTGCCCCACACTTGATTTGCTGGTTATAACTCGCCACCGTACCGAGAATCTTCCCGTCGGAAAGGTCTACGAGATGTATGGCAACGGTTGATGTGCCCAAATCACAGGCGATGCCGCAAACCTGCTTCCCTTCAGATCGAGGAACGATATCGATTATTGTCCCGGTTTCTCCCAGTGCCGAGAGAACAGCGCTTATTCTCCCATTATCCTTTCGGATGGCATGTGCTAATTTTTTCAGTGCGGAATACTCACAGTTCACGCCCGCGAATAAATCGTTATTCTTCAAAAATTCGCGCTCCAGCCTCTTCAAATCGCTGTAGTTGTCCTCCAGCGTCGGAGGTGCAACCTGCAAATCGATCTTTTTGACAGGGGGATCTATTTCATAAGATCCGGATATCGCCTTTTTTCGCCCGGCACCAATGCTGTAATCGACAACACTCTTTAACGAAAGTTCCTGAAATTTCGGGAGCCTGATGACGAGATCACCTTTGACCTCTGTCTGGCAGGCCAGGGTATAACCCTGAGATAAGACACGATCTGATATGGCAGCCGTTGATTTTGTCTGGTATTCCCCCCGCATAACTTGAACGATACACTCCCCGCAGGTTCCCTTGCCGCCACAGGTGGTTTTCAAAGGAAGGTTTGCCTTTGTCACAGCATCCAGAATAGTGGTTCCCCACTCGACCTCGACGGTCGTATCAAAAGGCAAAAAGGCAACTTCATGGTATCCTGATTCACTCATCACCATATCTCATTTGTAATTTGAGGTCTGCTTCCGGAGTGCTAACTTCAAGCCGTCTCATCCAGGGATTTTACGTCTCACGTCAATTTGACATTCTTGACAAAGGAGGGTATATCCGAGGCCTCCTGGCAACCGACGATAACCTCCCACCCGGGGAGATTCTCCTCCAGGTCACCGCTTATCTGTGCGGCAAAGCCGGGGATCACTATTTTCCGTGTGTTCACCTGCTCTTCCAGCTCGATGTCTTTTATAAATTTCGCTATTGTCCCCCCCACAAACTTTCCGGCCGCCCAGGCGGTGAGGACAGATTGACCTTCGACATCCGTAACCACCAGGTGGGCCGAAATCCCTGAATTTTCGATCTCACCCGAGACAATAAAATAGGTCAGAGAGAAATTGGTCGTGACAAATACCGGAGAATCAGGCGTCGGATCGCCTATTTCATAGACCTTCGGTTCGACCTGAATCGGCTTTTGAGGATCTGTATAGATATTTTGACGAAGGGTGAACAACGTATACAACAGCGCCTTGCTGTATTCCGGGAGGACTATGACAGAGTCATATTTGCAGAGTAACACCGCGGCTCTCGCCAGCAGATCGATCTGATCGGTGGCTCGAATATGAGAAAAAAGCGGATATCCAAACGGTTTGAAATCCTTCTTCAGGGCGCTTCGTCTCAAAACAGTGTTAGCCTGCAGAAGATGTCCGAGATTTTCCGATTCCATATTCAGGATAATATCGTTCAATCCCGCATTTCTCACCTTCTCGGTTTGCCTCTCGAGATCTTCATATGAACGAGCGCTGATAATCAGGCTGGCTTTACTGGAGATAGCCAGCTCGATAACGTTTCCAGATGGTTCACCCTTCGAAAGAATCGCCGGACGGTCATCCTCCAGCATCTCCAAGGCCTCTTTCAACATATTCTCTTCCGTGCAATTGAGAACGATCCCTTTGCTTGAATTCTGTCTCACGAGCTTGATCGTGTCGAGAAAGGCGTTGGCATCTTTTGAGTCATGGGTGATGAAGAACAGGTCCGCACTCAACTCCTCTCCGACCCGTTCAACCTGGTATCCGTCTATCTCCCGGATTCTATTCAGGAGTTGACCCTCCCCTTCCGAGGATCTCAGTTCGATGGCAATCCCAGTCTGATGGAAGAACGTTTTTTCGTGTCGAAACATGACCGTTTCGTTACCTATCTCCAGGGGATTGGCCCCGCCGATTTTCACGAGACAGATGGGAGGTTCGCTCGCGGCGCCCAGAGTTGCCTTTGCCTCTTCTGAGGCATGGGGACATTCGCTCAATTCAGCCTTCTTCTGAGCCAGTTTCATGGCAAAGGCCATGCATGTAGGGACTTCACAATCTCCACAGTTCGTTTTTGGCAACAACTTGAAGATATCCAATCCGGATAATGCCACTCTCAATCATCCTCTTTTGAGGCGTACATTTCCTCTATCTTCTTTTTGACCGTACCTACGGCTTTGGGGTGATACATGATCAATAATTCCGCCCCGGCTACGAGTAAACTCATCGAAGTAGCGACTTCCCAGTAGACTCCACGCTCTTCAAGGTCTCCCCAACCTGGATAATCATGTTCCGGCACTCTCGCTTCTTTGACGAGGGCGCTTTCATATCCCGGATTGGCCAGCATCGGAAAGGCGAGCATCTTGTCACCGGCTAAACCGTCGTTACGAACCCTTTCCATTATCGAGTAAGAGTATTCGAGACCATACCCAAGGGTTCCGGTCAGGGGATCCACCACTATCTTTTCCGGATTAAAATCCATATCCGTCAGAAGAATGTTCATTTGCTTGGAAAGGTTGATATCCATCGGAGATTGCGCAACAATGGCGTGGTCATACGCGATACAGGCGGCGGCGATAGTCTTGTAATTATCTGTTTCGACATAGTTTATCAGACAATTTTCCCCTGCTGTAACTTCGCAGACTTTTTTCATGACCTCATTGATTTTTTCAAAGTGACTGTGTCCGGTGATGATTATCGGCACGGTGACACTCTCGAGCACCTGTCGAACCGTTTCTGCAGCTTCCTCCGCGCTCCTGTCCCCCTTTTCCGGATGTGTCCCCTCCAGCCTGATGCTGATGAGTTCGGCTCCGTATTCATTCACGCATTTAGAGGCCATTTCTCCCGGTTTGTCCAAAACCTCGTGGAAATACCCCACAAGTGAATCAGGATATTTGGGGGGAACCTTATCGAAGACTTCCATGGCCACAGCAGGTTTGTTGGGATGGGTTCCCTCAAAAAAATGAAACGGTGAGGACGAACTGCCTCCAAGGGTGATCGTGTGGGAACGCGTTCCTCCAGCGTCAGTGGTAGCTCCGATCGTGACTTCCAGTATCCTACCGGTATTGGTCTCTATCGGAATTTCAAATGCCATCGGTTCCTCTTTGGTTTATCTTTGACCTAAGTCGAGAGATTCTCTCAGTCGAACTGCACGCATTTCCTCCCGACTTAATCGCTCAAATTATCTTAACCTATCAGTCTCCTCAATAATTTATCGACAGCACTGCAGGCCGGCGAATCGACCGTAAACTGATCGATGCCTTTACCTTCCCTGTCCATCTCCAGCAGCTGATTATCTTCCGGGATACTGCATATGAGTTTAACGCCCTCTTCATCGATGATATCGTTCAGGAGCCTCGTGACAGGTGACTGAACCCGGTTCAAGATCAGATATTTCTCCCGAGCCCTGGTATCCAACTCCTTCAAAAGCCTGCTTATCTTTCCTGCGGCTCGGATCCCTCTGGGTGAAGTGTCTGAGATTATGAAGAGATAATCGATGCCCTGGGCGGTTTGCCGGCTCAAATGCTCCATTCCCGCCTCGTTATCGATCACGACATATCGATAATTGGAATGGAGGGTGCGCAAAATTTCCCTGAGTAAATTATTGGCATAGCAGTAACAACCCGGTCCCTCCGGACGTCCCATCGCGATGAGATCAAAACCCTCGGTTTCCACGAGGCTGGACTGAATCTTGTATTCCAGGAATTGCTGTTTTGTCATACCGCCCGGGAGATCACTGACAGAATTTTTCATTTCCTCCCTTATCGTACCGATGGTCTCTTCGATCTTTACCCCGAGCAGCTCGTTCAAATTGACGTTTGCATCCGCATCGACCGCCAGAACGGGACCACCATCCCGTTCGCTCAACCAGCGGACAATCATGGCGGCGATGGTCGTCTTTCCGGTTCCTCCTTTACCCGATATAGCGATAGTCTTCATGGCTTTTACTAAAACAGCTGCTGCATGGAGAGGGCTGGATGCTTCTTTACCGTTATGTATTCAAGGACGTCTTCCTCGCTGACCGCTACCGTTTCATCGGCGATCATGTCGATGAAGTCAGGGATCCCTTCCTCTTCGCCTTTTTCCCGGAGCACAGGCTCCATTTCGTCTTTCAGAGCCTTATCCATCCAGACGATCCGCTTGAAGCCCCCCTCGGCGCTGATGAATTTATTACTCCCGACATAATGCTTGCTGTGACCGATGAAACCGGGCGTCTGCAGCCCTCCTCCAACCGTCCCGGCCAGAGTGGAAAATTTCATGCCGACGGGTGTCATACCCAGATATTCGCGATAAACAGTCATTACGCCATTTGTCGAGGGCAACACACAGGAGATACATTCAAAACAACCACAAGACGTCATTGGGTATTCGATAATACTGTAGGTATTGAAGATTTCCAGGGTCTTGTGAGAATTGTTATATACAAAATCATTGATTCCGTGCCATTGGCCCTTTTCAGCGTCGAGGACCTCCCCCTTCTCGATCGGTTGATTGGGTCCCGTTGGACTTATCTGGAATGCGGCCTTTCCATCTAACCAGTTGTATGAGCCACAAAGCCCGGACCTTTCAGGTGTGATGACGCAGACATGATTGGGTGCAAAAGACTGGCATAATGTGCAGGAATAGAAGGTGTCGACTACTTCATCCGTCATGTCCGCCAGGCGTGCGTCACGCTTGCGATAAACCTCGCGAGCCAAATCGATGCGCTCGAGGATTTCATCCTCACTCGTGAAGATTTTGAACTGCACTTTGTCGAATATCTTGCCAAATTCTCCGTGATACTTGGCATGGAGGATGGTACCGAAGTGCTCGAATTTAAATCCTTTTTCCCTGGCCTCCTTACTGATCCTTACCCAGTTGATATCACGCTGCCCCATGTGAAAAACACCGTTGGCGTAGTTGAGTAAATCGTGAATCTGGCGCTCCAGGATAGGTTCGAAATCAGGCTGCATTTCACGCCCGGCCACCTCGATCCAGATAGCAAGTGGGACCCGGCTTCCCTCCTCGATGTCATCAATCTCCGGTCCTATGACCTCTATCTTCCCATCTTCGACCTCATCGAGCTCTCTCGTGCTCAAAAGTTCGAAGCCGGGTTTGCCTTGACCGGATAGCTCGACATACATGTCATCTTTCCGTACACGCTCGCCTTGAAAGGCGGGCCCGAAAGGAACCGGGACGGGGACCTTGGTGATCGTGACTTTCAGTCCTCTGACTTCGATGGCCTTCGGTACAATTTTATCGAGGGAGACGGGAGAGACCACGTGCTCATAGGTGCAAATCCCGGTAGGCAATATTTGATCGATGTCGGTATCTGCTATCGTAGGAAACCCATAATTTATTGCCCCCGCCGCCTGAGCGTGCTTTTCATCATCCACCTCCCCGAGAGCAAGCACGAAAGCAAAGACCCTGTTTTTGTTGTACCGCAACACCTTTTGGTAATCACCCGGTTGAGCACCGCCAAATGAGAGGGCAACCTTCGTGGCAAAACCCAGGGCATGGATGGTCGCCGTCACATCATCACCGAAGGGCACAAGCCTGGTTTCCCATCCCATCTGAACGTTTTCTTCCCGGAGCTGCCCGGCCATGGATCTACCGTTCGTTGAAGCCGACATGAATACATAGAGATTCTTTTCCTGGAGTTCTCGAGCGATTTTCACGGCGGTCTCATTGTCCGGGCAGTAACCTACACAGGCGGCAAAGCCCGGGGCTGTTCCGTCTACAAACTCGATTCCCCTTTCTCTCAAAATGACATCGCCCGCCGCTCCCAGCCAGAGTCGTTCACCGTTCGGGTTGGGTTGTGTCAAGTAGGGAAGTGGTTCTTCGGTGTATTTGATTGCCTCTATTATTTCGTCGGCAAATAGAGTGGCCATACCGGCGTCGAGGGTATGCCCGAGGTAAGGAAGCCATAGTTTTTCATCAGGGAGAGGAGGCAGTAATTTCTGGGCCTCTTCCAACAGTCGACCCAGTCCCTCGAGTGTATCGATATTCAAGCCCAAAAGACCATGAGAGATCGGGAGATAATAACCCGTATTCGGGAGTTCGACCCGGGTTTGAGGTCCTTTATTTTCGATGGCGAGTTTGAGTTCCTTCTCGGCTCGAGCCGCCAATTTATGAGCGCCACGGATGGCCTTGGCCGCGATCAGTTTTGACATACGCGCTGCCTCATCATTATACTTCCAGTTCCCTTCTCATCTCCATATCATACAGCACACGCTCCCTCCCCTTCGCGATACCCAATTTCTGGCGTTTTTTATCGATATGATCGATGATCAACGCGGCCATTCTGCCTGCATCGGGTTCCACGGCCCACATACCGCCAAAGACATCCTCAAACTCTTCGAAAATATGCCGACAAAAAACTTCGCTGCCGCTGACCGGCAGTCCCACCCCGAAAACAGTGAAAACTCCCGAAGCAACAAAGTATTGCCCTATGGCGATCGCTTTCTCGCTCATCCATTCAGGTGCCGCTCCCGCTACGGGAAGGTCACTGATATCCTTGCCAAGCCCCCCGGCCTTCACCATCTCCGAGAGCGCTATCAAGATGCGACTGTTGTCCACACATGAACCAGAATGAAGCACGGGCGGGATGCCTACCGCCTTACAAACCTCGGCCAGGCCCTTCCCGGCGTGTTCCTCGGCCGTTTCAGGTATGAGAAGCCCCGCTTTTGCGCAGGCAATGGCCGAGCATCCGGTCTGAACGACCAGGATATCGTTCGCAATAAGCTCTTTTACTAAATTCACGTGGTTTATTTCGTAATCCACTCTGGGATTACAACAGCCAACCACACCCGCGACTCCCTTGATGCGTCCGTTGATAATATTGTCGTTCAGTGGTGTGTAGGAGGAGCGAAATGTCCCGCCCAGCATATAATTGATCGCTTCATGGCTGAATCCGGCAATGAGATCCATCTTTTCCTCAGGAATATTTACATTCTCCCTGTTCGGGAAATTCAATATCGCTTCTCTGACGATTTCCTTCGCCGTCTCCAGAGAATTCCTGTCTGAAAATTCATAATGTTCTGCTCCATCAATCCTTGCCTTCGAGGAGGTTGTTATGAGTTTGGTGTGGTAGCATTTACTGATTTCCGGCAGCGAAGGCATGATGCACTGGACATCCACGATCATGGCGTCCACGGCGCCGGTACTTATCGCCAGTTCCTGTTGAAGTATATTGCCGGCAATTGGCAGACCATGTCGCAGGAGAATCTCGTTGGCAGTGCAGCAGATTCCGGCAAGGTTGATTCCTTCAGCGCCATTGGATCTGGCAAAATCAATCAGCTCCTGATCGCGGGAGGCTACGACCAGCATCTCAGACAGCACGGGTTCGTGTCCGTGAACAACGATATTGACTCCATTATCCGCCAAGACCCCGAGATTCACCTGTCCGCGAAGCGGGGAAGGGGTGCCAAAAAGGATATCCTGGAGCTCGGTGGCAATCATCGATCCTCCCCAGCCATCCGCGAGCGCTGTCCTGGCTCCCTGTAACATGATATTCCGATAATCATGGTCAACCCCCATCGTAGTGCGATGCATGGTCTCCACGACCTCTCGGTCTATCCCGTGCGGGACCACTTTTAACTTGCGCCACAAGGCCTGCCTTTCTTCAGGGGCCTTATTGATAAAGGCGATCTCGTCCTCCTGGTTCCCGAAAATTTCGAGTGCTTTTCTACCAACCTCCAGGGCAATTTCTTCCCTTGATCTCTCCTTTACAGGTACTCCCAGGTCCTTAGCAACCTTTTCAAGCTTATTGACATCTTTTACAGAATACCCTGAATCGGGGTTCTCTACGGCTGAAATCAGAGTTTTTGCCACCTCTCGTCCGTGGTCAGAATGCGCAGCCGTCCCCGCGGCAACCATGCGGGCAAAATTCCTGGCCACAATCACTTCGGCAGTGGCGCCGCAGACACCCTTTTGCGGGCTCTTACCTCGTGGGTGGATCCGACACGGTCCCATATAACAGTTGCGGCAACAAATTCCCTGCTCCCCAAATTTACAGTGCGGGTTTTGACTGTCGTAACGGTCCCACACGGTTTCAAAGCTCATTTGATCGCTCCTATTGCTCATTCGTATTTCTTCCTTCTTACGCACAGAGTCTTTTTTTCAACTCCAGTAAACCGACGAAGGCTCTTTCGCATAATTCCACGGACAGCGAGCCAGTCCCGCAGGAAGGTGTCAGTAAGCACTTTTCCCACAAGAGATTCCTGTCCATCCCTTTATTTGCAAGCCTGTCCATCAATTCTTCCAGTTTTGCTGCCAGGGAATCCGTGGTCTCCTGAAGAATTTTATCCGAAGTGGGTACTATTCCCCAGGCCAAAACACCGCCACCCTCGAGGAACTGTCTAATCTGTTCAGGATAATAACCGATTGTCTCGCCATATTCATACGCATCAAAGCTGATGATATCCACCCCCGCTTCGATCAGGATGGTCCACTCGGTGTTTCCGCAGCAATGTATTCCGACCAGCGCGCTTTCGGCGTGGATGCCTTCGATCATTTCGTTCAAGTGACCTATGATATCCTGTCTTTGCAGGCCTACATAGGTGGAAGTACCAAAAGCGGATAGAATAGGTTCGTCGATAAAACAGATCTGATCGTACCCCATCGGCCTAAATCTATGCAAGAGCCATCTGGCCTTCATTACCAATCCCTTTACGATCACGTCACGGAATATGTCATTGTAGTAGATTGCCCTCTTGTTTTCATCTACTATTGATAAACCGAAAGTTATCGGACCAGTGACCTGATTTTTCAGGTATCTAATGTCGGGAGATTTTACCTCCAATAATCTCTTTTCCATCTCATAGAGGCCGCGGCTGAAGTCACTGGATATCTTGAAATGCTCCAGGTTCTCCGACATATAGTTCTCATAGAATAGTTCCAGCGAGCTCGTGAGATCCCCGCCCGTATCAAAATACATACGCTGTTTAGCCTCATCGAGCACAACACAGGGCAATCCTTCACTGTATTGGATCTCCATCTGTTCGCGGAAATCAACACTGGAAAGTTGTGGCCAGAGGGGAATATACGGCACCGCTTTAAAGATGATGTCGCAGGCTGCAGACGGATCTTCATGAGGGAAACTTCCAATTCCCGTGGCCAGACATTCAGGGTTGAATACCATACGGATCACCTCTAAACGGAGAAGAAGACAAAACGGTCAAGAAGTGCCTATATTTCGATAGATCGCTTCGAATTCAGTTTTCAAACGCTCATCCAACAGATCGATCAACGGCTGTTTCTTTATATCGGCTTCCAGAAAGATATCATGATAAGAAATCATCCCCAGGATCATGCGCTGCTCAAATTGTTTCTCGATCCAGTCCTTCTGTCCTGCACTCTGGATCTTATTTCCGACGATACCAAAGGAGCAAATACCTATTTCCCGGGCCAGTTTCATGATTGTCTTTGCCGTGAAGACGCTTCGTGAGCCAGGTTCAACGACGATTATCATCATGTCAACAGACCGAGAAGTCGCCCGCCCAAGGTGCTCGATACCCGCCTCCATATCCACGATTATCACCTCATGACGGTTGAGAATAATCTCGGTTAAAAGACTCCGGAGAAGGACGTTCTCAGGACATGCACATCCGGTGCCACCTTTCTGTATGGCACCCATAACCAGCAACTTGATCCCACGAAAATCGATACAAAACCTGTCAGGTATGTCATCAACTGTTGGATTGATTTTGAAAAGCTGTCCAAATTGACTCGGCTTGGCACCCGTTCTCTCCTGGATCAGTCGCCGCTGTTTGGAGACGGGAGTGATGCCCGAGGCTTCATCAAACGGGATACCTATCGCCGATGCCAGATTGGAATCGGGGTCAGAGTCCACGGCCAGCACCTCAAACCCATCACTGTTGAAATAATGCGCTAACAGCCCTGCGACCGTTGTCTTGCCAGTCCCTCCCTTGCCCGTTATTGCATATTTCATAATAGTATACGACCTTTCCTCAAAAAGCCGTGAAATCCATCGAATCTGAGAAATTTCTCGAAATGAGGTGTATGCAGCTGGTGAGACTAAAGGAATTTAAAAAATTTCCCGTCATCTAAAAAGGCTATTATACTCAAGGGGATGAGACATGTCAACCGGAATGGAGCGTGGAGTTTCCCAATTTCTCTAATTGACTCACACTGAAACATGCTCTTGAGTGAGTGTAAAGCCTTTCAGGGGTACCCAAGCAGGTATGACGTAAATCTACGGTGGGATGGATCCCTCACTGGGACGGGCATCCTCGGTGATGAAATCAATATGTGGGATGCCCTTGGGTGTAAAGGCCCTCGATCTTGTAATGATATCCCTTCTTGGACCTGGACCTTTACACACACCCTGCTCGGGACCACATCCCACCGTAACTCCCGATCCAGTTCGATCCCATGAACGCAAATGCATAGCGCGCTTTTCTGGTAGTAATAGATTCCGGACAAGCCGGAATGACTAGCATTCAAATAAGGACTCAGGGCGCCTTAACTTGAA
>CAYTWO010000074.1:0-11741 GCA_964442125.1 uncultured Gemmatimonadota bacterium | reverse complement strand
CCCGACAGAATCGCTCAAATTAGGTTAGACCTAAGTTGAGAGAAAGCATCAATCTTCCATCATCGGGATCTTGATCCCTTTCTCCTTTGCTGTCCGCTTCGCTTCATCGTAACCTGCATCGACATGACGGGCCACTCCGATCCCGGGATCATTGGTCAGGACCCTGCGTATCCTCTCTTCTCCATCCGATGTTCCATCCGCCACCGTGACCTGTCCGGCGTGTAGAGAAAATCCGATACCGACACCCCCACCATGATGAAAGGAGACCCATGACGCACCACTGGCGACATTGAGCATGGCGTTAAGGATGGGCCAGTCCGCAATAGCGTCGCTTCCGTCCTTCATTCCTTCCGTCTCACGGTTCGGTGAGGCGACCGAACCACAATCGAGATGATCCCTGCCGATGACAACCGGGGCTTTCAGTTCACCTTTCCCCACGAGACTGTTGATCCTCTCGCCAAACCTTGCTCTTTCGCCATATCCCAGCCAGCAGATCCTGGAAGGGAGTCCCTGGTATTGGACCTTTTCTCCTGCAAGCCGGATCCACCTGACAAGAGGTTCATCCTCCGGGAACTCTTCCAGTACTATCCGGTCCGTAAGAGCTATATCTGAGGCTTCACCCGATAATGCAGCCCATCGGAAGGGTCCCTTCCCCTCGCAGAAGAGAGGTCTGATATACTCCGGAACAAAACCCGGGATCTCGAAGGCATCCGTAACGCCCACTCCGAACGCCTGACCCCGGATGTTGTTCCCGTAATCAAAGGTGATCGCCCCCTTAGACTGAAGATCGAGCATGGCGCGCAGGTGTGATGCGATCGAATCGAGCGACCTTTTCACGTAATCTTGAGGGTCTTCCGTCCGGAGAACCTCCGCTTCATCCACATCCAGCCCTCTCGGAATGTACCCGCCCAACTCGTCATGGGCGCTTGTCTGATCGGTCAACAGGTCCGGCACCACGTCACGCCTGACTAGCTCGGGCAGAACATCTGCGCAGTTTCCGACAAGGCCTATTGAAAGGGGTACTCCTCGCCTTTTGGCCTCCAGGACCTGCTCAAGGGCTTCTTCCAGGTCGAAACTTATGCTGTCACAATATCCGGTCTTGACTCGCCTCTCGATCTTGGCGGGGTTGACCTCGACGCAGAGACATGCAGCCCCGTTCATCGTCGCCGCCAGAGGTTGAGCTCCACCCATGCCACCCATTCCCCCGGTCAACAATAATCGTCCCCTCAAGTCTCCGCCGAAGTGTTTCCTCGCCGCGGAGGAAAACGTCTCGTAAGTCCCCTGTAAGATTCCCTGTGTCCCGATGTAAATCCAGCTCCCGGCGGTCATCTGTCCATACATGATCAATCCGAGGGCTTCGAGACGTCTGAACTCGTCCCAGTTAGCCCAGTTCCCGACCAGATTCGAGTTGGCGATCAGAACCCTCGGGGCCATCGGGGTAGTTTCAAAGATGCCTACGGGTTTACCGGATTGCACTAAAAGTGTCTCGTCATTCTCGAGATCTTGAAGGGTGTTCAGGATTGACCGGTAGCAGTCCCAGTTCCTCACGGCCTTGCCTGTTCCCCCATAGATGATGAGGTTCCCGGGATCTTCGGCCACCTCCTCGTCGAGGTTGTTCATAAGCATCCTCATCGCCGCCTCCTGATGCCATCCCTTACATGAGATTTCGCTTCCCCTGGGCGCCCTCACCGGCTTATAACCTTTCCCGGTCATATCCACCTCCTTACTTGATCTTATACTTCCGCTATCCTGTACCTGAGCTGAGCGATTCTGTTAAGCAGCGCAACTTCACTACTCATGACCACCATTTTTGGAGCGTCGGTATCCACTCCCTCTCTCTATCTATAGCTATAGGGAGGACTGGAAGTGACTCAATGAACACCTCTCCATACCTCTGCCGTAAAATCCTGTTGTCCATCACCAGCGCTACCCCTCTGTCATGCCCGCTCCGGATCAGACGGCCGAAACCCTGTCGGAATTTCATGACGGCGTTCGGGAGAAAATATTCAATGAACGGATTACCGCCTCTCATCCGGATCGACTCATCGATGGCCTCAGCAATGGGATCGCTCGGGACAGAGAAGGGTAATCTTGTAAAGACGAGGACCTCCAGGGACTCCCCCCGGATATCGACTCCCTCCCAGAAGCTGTCTGTACCGAACAGAACCGATCTCTGTTCTTCCCTGAAGATACGGGTTATCCGATCCCTCGTCCCATCGATACCCTGGCCGAGGCAGATGATCCCTTCAGCCTCCAGCCTCTCTTTAAGCCCATGATAACAGTAATCGAGCAGGTCAATCGACGTAAAGAGGATGAGTGTGCCCTTCCGAAGAGATAGGATTGTAGTACAAAGGATCTCGACCAGTTTCTCCCGGTAGGCACTATCCCGTGGGTCAGGAAGAAAAGATGGAACCGCAACCATGGTCTGCTCCTCGTAATGAAAGGGAGAAGAAAAGACGGCGGAGTCTCCAAAGCGATCGATCATCTCATCGAGGCCGGTCGATCTCAGGAAGAACTCGAAGCTGTCCATGATGCGCAAGGTCGCCGAGGTGAAGACACCAACCCTCAGATCCGAGAAGAGTATGTCTCTCAGGAAGGGGGCTACGTCGACAGGAACGGCATTAAGGGAACCACTTGTACGCTCATCTCCATTTTTCTTTTCGATCCAGTATACACGGGTATCATCATCGGCGCGAAGTAAATATCTCAAATCTTCGGTTCTTTCTCGCAATATATCGAGATAACCCTGGACTCTCAGGAGATCGTCCCCCTCGATTTCTCTGTCTAGATCGTCTATGACCTCCTCCATTATCATCTGTAACTCGACCATCTCCTCTATCAGTGTGGCTGCATTTTTCCTCAATTCCCCCAACCGATCATCGTCCCCGGAGTACCTGTACTTCCGCGTAAACTTCGGCTTGTCCTCAAATTCAGCGTTCAATTGGAAGGTCGGCAATGAAAAAAACTTACCTATAGATCTCTCCAGTCTCCTGCACAGACGAAGGATCTTTTGACCGGTCCGCCTGGATATCATTTGCGATATCCTTTGTGTATCAACATCCCTTCTGACTATCCTCATCAGCGCCCGTACAGACCACAACAGCTTCCACCGGTCCACACCGGACTTCATCCCCTCCCTTGCTACGCGTGGTAGATTCTGAGACTCATCGACTATCAGGCATTCATAATCCCCAAGAACGGCCCCATCCGTCATCCTGTCTGCGAGTAACAGGCTGTGATTGATCACGACGATGTTCGCGGAAAGAGCCTTTCGCTTCGCTTTCTTGAGGAAACACCTGCTATGATCGGGACAAACCTGCTCACTGCAGAAAAAGGTATCACAGCATATCCTGCTCCACAGTTCCCTGTCCAGTCTCGGGTTGAGGGGAGAGTCGTGGCTGAGATCCCCTGCGGTAGTCTCTTCGACCCACGATGATATCTCTTTGAGAAGGTTTCCTCCCTCGGGTACGAGTGAGAGGGATGGCTGGGCGGAATACTCCTTCCAACGTCTCAGACAGAGATAGTTTCCCTTACCCTTGACCAGTGAGAATCGGAAAGGATGCGGGAAAATGGTGGAGAGGAGTGGCAAATCTTTTGTACAGATCTGTTCCTGAAGATTTTTTGTATGGGTAGAGATGAGGACTCTTTCATCGAATTCGAGGGACCAGATTATCGCCGGGAGGAGATAGGAGATCGTTTTCCCGATACCGGTTCCAGCCTCACAGCAGAAAAACCCTCCGTTTGTAAATGTCTCGAGAATCGATCTGGACATGAAATACTGCGATTCGCGATACTCGTAGCCATCAAGGACATCCGCGAGGTAGCCGCTCTCAGTAAAGAATTTTTCTATATACTCCTGTCCCTTGAGTTCCATCGTCTGAGAACAATAACAACGCCTGGTGAGTGTGTCAACGGGAGGTCTTTAACTGGAGTGGTTCTAATTGTCCAAATCAGGTAAAACCTAAGTTGAGCGATTTTCTCACTCGATCTTCAGGACCTTTGCTCCGCGTATCTTTCTGCCCTTCAGGTCCAACAATGCCCTGTTGGCTTCTTCCAGTGAATATTCCTGGACTTCCGGTTTTATGGGAATTTCGGCCGCGGCCTCAAGAAATTCGATAACGTCTCTTCGCGTCACGTTCGCCACGCTCTTGACCTCCTTTTCCATCCAGAGGTGGGACGCATAATCCAGACTGAGGAGGTGATCTTTATCCGTATCCTCCTTTCGGATCGCGTTTATAACCAGCCTGCCTCCCGGCTTCAGATTACTCAACCCATCGACGACAGGTTTCCACGCCGGGGTCGTGTCGATGCTCGAATCCAGCTTTTCGGGTGAACCTTCATTGATGTTCCCAGCCCATACCGACCCTAACTGCAGTGCAAACTCCCTCTCTTTTTCGCTCCTGGCAAACGTGAAGACCTCTGTGTTCGGATATCTATATCGCACCAGCTTCATGATGATATGAGCCGAGGCACCAAAACCGATAAGCCCGAGTCTGTTGCCATCCTCCAGTCCGGTCAACTTCAGAGACCTATAGCCTATCGCTCCGGCGCACAATAAGGGCGCCGCCTCCAGGTCGGAATAAACATCGGGAATCCTATACGCGAAACCTTCGCCTGCAATCATATATTGCGCATATCCTCCGTTGACATCCCTTCCCGTCGCCCTGAAATCCGCACAAAGGTTTTCTCTGCCTTCACGGCAATAAGTGCAACTCTCACAAGTCGAATAGACCCACGCTACCCCGACACGATCTCCAGGTTCAAAAATACTCTCCTTTCCTCCTGCATCCACCACTCGACCAACCGCCTGATGACCCGGGACTATTGGCAAACGCTGCGGGGGAGTTCTCCCTTCGATTTCATCCAGCTCGGTATGACAGACTCCGCAGGCGGAGACTTTGATCAGAATTTCACCGTCCTCGGGAACGGGATCGGGCAGATCACCAAGACTCAACGGGGTCTTCCGTTCCTCGAGGCTGCAGAGTCCTGTCAAGACCATTGCTTTCATTTGACTTGAGACTTCACCTTCGTAGAGATTGCTCGGGTCCCTCACGTTAGTCTATATTCGGTAATAATGCCCACCGAATCACCCATGAATCCAACTCGGGGTCTCTATACAGGCACAGTATACCGCCATTCTGAAACTTGAAAACCGGTCTTTCGATCGTGCCTGTTATCAGGTAGGAAGCCAATCTTTCCATAAAAGGAAGATGACCGACAAGCATCAGGTTCTCACCACCTTCGATACCATCTGCTATCGACACAACGTCGTCCAGCGGGTCCAATCCTTCCCGTTGCCGGGTTCCCCCCTCCGGATTCAAAACCGATGCAATGATTTCCGCCGTTTGTATCGCCCGTTTCTTCCCACTGTGCTGGATGTGTGAAATCTTGATCCCATATTCTCTGGCAAGAATAGCGATCCGTTCGACCTCGGATACCCCCTCCTCCGACAGATTCCTCTCAGGATCCAGGTCTTTCGGCAGGCTTTTTCCATGCTGAACGAGATAGAGTGCCATATTCATCGCCCTCCTTCGCTATTAACCGCTACCGGGCTGATGTGACAAAAGCTCTCCCGGGGCCCACTACAGGTATTACATTCATCGTTCATCTGTGAAGGGCTTCATGCCTGGATGCAGATCAGACCGTGTGAGGCGTATACTTGCTATATTCCCAATTATTCCAGGACGTGGATGTTCCGCTCCGCGCATATCTCCTTGAGAACCTTTGGCCACACGGTGACACTGACCTCACCGAGGTGCGCCTTCCGGAGTAAGAGCATATATGTGCGAGACTGTCCTATGCCGCCACCGATGCTGAGGGGAATCTTTCCGTTGATAATAGCCTGGTGATAGGGCAGTTCGAGGAAGTCCATCTGACCGGACATCTCGAGCTGTATCTTGAGCGTATCGGCATCGACGCGAACCCCCATCGACGTCAGCTCATGGCGACGCTGCGTGACGTGGTTCCAGACGAGGATGTCACCGTTGATACCGTGCATGGGTCTGCCGTCCGCGGAGGTAGTCTCCGTGACCCAGTCGTCGTAGTCCGCCGCCCGCATCTCATGCGGATAACCGTCTTCAAGCGGCCAGCCGATCCCGTATATAAAGATCGCTGGATATTCCTGCAGGATCGCTGTCTCACGTGCTTTTCGAGGTAAATCCGGATATCTTTCGAGGATCTCCTCGGCGTGCAGGAACGTCAGTTCTTCGGGAAGGCTTGGATACTTTTCGTTCTCGAGTTGTGGAAACATCTCCTGGACATGGCGTTCTGCGCCAAAGATGACTTTCCATATCTTCCTTACAGTCTCGGTAAGGTAATCCAGTGTGCGCTGCTCCGGCGTAATCACCTTTTCCCAGTCCCACTGATCCACGTAGGCGCTGTGGTCGTGATCCAGGAAATAGTCCTTGCGAACCGCCTTCATATCTGTGCATATACCTTCCCCGGGTGAGCAGTCGAACTGCTTGAGAGCCATCCGTTTCCATTTAGTAGCGGCTTGTACAACCTGAGCTTGAATGGGCTTATCGAGCCCCAACCCGCATGGGAAATCGATCGGTGTCCTCGAACCATCCCTGTCGAGCATGTCGTTGACGCCACTCTCGATGTCTACGATCAAAGGGACCTGAACCATCATCAGGTTGAGTTCTTTGCACAGGTTCTCCTCGATGTAACTCTTCATCGAGAAGAGGGCTTTCATCGTTTCCTTCAGTGTCAGGAGTGATGTGTAATCATCGGGAAGGATTTTCTTGACTTCGTTATAGTCGCCGATTCCAGGTCCTGCAAGGTCTGCTTTCTTGTCCTGCATCTTCACTCTCCTTCTTATTACGTGCGGATAAGATCTATCCGGAATTAGTCCAACAAACGATATTATAAATACCCCTTCAAGCCACCAGGCTACCCTTAGTGGCTCAATACAAACTATAAAATAGGAGAGTCATGTCAAGATTCATCCCTCGGCGGAGTTCCCCAATTTCTCTGATTGACTCATATCTGAAAACATGACCTTGAGTGAGTGTAAAGCCTTTCCGGGGCACCGCAGCAGGTTTGACCTCCCTCTCCGTCATTCCTGCAAGTCCCGGTCAAGCCGGGATAAATTCCACGCGTCGGGAATCGGGGTTAAATCTACGGTGGGATGGATCCCACCGTAGCTCCCGATTCCGGACAAGCCGGAATGACCTTAGGGGTGCGGAATGACCTCCTTCTCCGTCATTCCCGCAAGTGATACGCGTCGGGAATCGGTATAGCGAGCGTTCCCGAAGGTCAAAACTCGGGTCATTCAAGAAATGCCGGGTTGATCGGTCCGAGGTTAGTTGAGGAGGGGGCTGATATCCATGAGATAGATCGAAGTCCGTCGAACACCCGGAGCCATCCCTCGGCTGGAAGAGAAGTTGATCGTCTTCCCGTCCGGTGAAAACACCGGAAAACCGTCAAAGGCATCGTTGTATGTCACCCGGGTCTGCTCTTCGGTCTCCAGGTTCATGAGGAACACTTCAAAGTTATGAGGCGGTACGTTCTTCACAAAAAGGATGTGACTTCCATCGGGCGAGGGATAGGGCGCCCAGTTCATACAATCCTCATGGGTGATCTGGCGCAGTCCCGATCCGTCATGCTTTATCGTGAAAATTGTCATTGGCTTACCACGCTGGTCCTGGTCTTCTATTTTCCAGGCCCTGAAGACTATCTGCTCGCTGTCCTGAAGATAAAAGGCGCCACCCTCCTGCCATTCCGGGGTATCTGTAATCTGGAATTCCTCGCTCCCATCGGGACGCATTCTCCACAGGTCCATGCGCCCGTCAATCAACCTCCCGAACAAGAGCCACTCACCGTCCGGAGATACGGAGACTTCCGCCTCGTAAAGTTCATTATGGGTCAACCGTTTCAGGTCTGAGCCATCCAGATTGCAGGTGTAAAGCTCTGCCCCCCTTGGATATTCCTTTAGTATTGAATAGTCCCCTTTCGGGAGGTGACCATTATCCCGGGTGGATGTAAAGACGATCCGGTTACCATCCGGGAAAAAATATGAGCAGGCATCGTATCCCTGGTCGTTGATACAACGAATTTCACTCCCATCCAGGTTTGTAACGAACACATGGTAATCACTCTCACTCTCCTCCCGCCTGGCATTTAAAACCAAATATCGACCGTCGGGAGAAAAATATGCCTCTGCCGCCGAGTAAAATCCGGGGATATTCTTGACCGGCAGTTCCTGATCAGGATTCATCACGGAGGAATCATCACTGCCACCGCAGGCGGTGTGGAAGAGAAACGCTACGATCAGCACACCAACCGCAACAAGCCGTTCATGGTGGCAAAAAAAATTCATTTTCGATGCTCCTTGATAAGGGTAACAGTTGTTTACCGCGCGATTCCGGTCAATTCCTATCCCTGGAAATTCCCTCCCAGCATGACCACCTGCAGTCCTGGTTGTCGATACCCTGCAGTTGGGGATTGTCGCAACTTACACCATTCAAATTTTCTCTTCCTTCTTCATCGAGCCACTCGATCAAGAGATTGGTCTCGAGTCCTGTCTCCTTGCAGGTTATTCGCCTCCTCTCCCATCTGTTCTTTTTGTTCATTGCTCTACCTCCTGTACATACATTTCGATCAACAATTTCGGATCCAATGAGGTGAAGTCATCGATGATCAGAACGACAGCCTCTAACCCCTGAAACTCCTGAGAATCAACCGTCGTCGTTATCGCAATGACCTTCATTCCAGCCCTACTCGCTGCATCGACACCGATCAACGAATCCTCGAAAACGAGGCACTGCTCCGTTTCGACACCCAGCTTCCTGGCAGCCACCTGAAACATTTCAGGATTGGGTTTGCCATGCTCTACCTCATCCGCCCCAACAATCGTATTGAACCTAATTTTGAGCGATTCTCTCACTCAAATTAGGTCGAAGTAGGATCCTACTCCGATGCTATTTGATGTAATAGCCTGAGACCTTCCAGGCACCCTCCTTTCCCCGCATGGGAGTCACTGTTTCAATCGCGTCTTTCTTGTTCTCGAATGAAGACTTGAACTGAATCACAACATACTCACCATCAGGCGCACCCGGCAAAGTGGTTTTGTACTCGCTCGACTTGATGTCTCTCGAGATGACTTTCCCCAGAGGTGCCCTGTGTGCAGCAAGGGATGATTCAAATTCCTCCTTCGTAACCGCCTTCTTCAAATACTCTGCAGCCGTTTCCCAGCTCTCCGAAAATTTTCCCTCGTCAACCAGGCCTAACCACTCCTCGGCAACGACGATGGCCTTCGAGGTGTCCTCCTGGCAAGCAACCGGTGCCGCAGACCAAAAAATAACGACAGAAATAACCAAAATTGTCAAACCAGCCCTTCCTAACACTTGTGCCTCCTTTCCTCCATGCCGATTCATTGCTTCACATCTCCATCCCTGATAATCAACCTTAATAGCAACATTTAACCCAAGTTGACCGATTCTCTCATTTGAACTGCACAATAAATCTTACACGATCACGGTCCTGAACACAATCCCTGACATCCCAGTCGTCCACCCAAAAAAGTCCTGTCGATAAAATCTCGTCCCGGAACTTTGCGACTCTCAAAATACTCCAGGAGTTCAGCATCGTGATAACCGGCAGTCCGATGTTGAACTGTATGGTGACCGTTCTTGAAATCGATAATGCAGTATCTCGCTATCGACTCATCGTTCAGGCCCAGTGAACCTGGATTGATGTATCGTCTTTGACCCCTCTCATCCACTGGCCGATGGTAGTGACCGAAGAATATAATCGGAGCATCGCATTGGTCAAAATCGTCATCCAGCTGAGAAGAGGAAGGATGATCTTCAACGGACAGGAACTCGACTCCTGATGTATCGAGGGCATAATGAATAAAATGAGCCTCGACCCCATCAAATTCCTTCGAAAGGGCATAGGGCCAATTCTTTACCTCTGATCGCAGTGAATGGTCGATCTGATCACAGGTCCAGTGAAGATGATGAACGAAAGCATCCGTCATCCACTTCGGTTGAGGTGATGGCAGACCTCGTACCAACCAATTCTCGTGATTACCAACAACACAGTAAGACCGTGGTGTATCGAGCAATAGTTGGAGGCATTCGGCTGGACAGGGTCCAATACCGATGGAATCACCAGTGTGGAATAGCGCGTCATACCCATCTGACTTGACCGCATTGATCGCCGCCCGCAATGCCGGAAGATTTGCGTGAACGTCCGTGATCACCGCAATGCGCACAATTCTATACTCCAGAGCTGATCAGGGAATCTTCCCTGATGTTCCTTCAAAATTTCTCTATCGCCTCTTTCAACCGTCTTCGCGTACCTTCAGAGTACCAGAGGCCGACGAAAAGTTTTTCTTTCTCCTCGAGACGCTCGAATACTTTCGTCGAAACCATCTCCACTCGATTTCGCTTTATAGCCTTAAAGGCGCCCTCCGGAAATGATCCGAGCTCGTGTGCCTTCCGGATCGATGCCGGAACTACCTGTTCCAGCGCCAGAGCCTCATCGACCATGCCCATCTGCAACAATTTCTCTGGCTCGTAGAACTCTCCGGAGTCCATGACCTCGCGGGCATATCGAACGCCGATCAGGTCCCGCACTATGCAATCGGCAGGATATGGAACCGGGACTCCCAGCTTGATCTCGTTAAGTCCCATAAGCTTTCGACCCTCGGCAATGAACCGGTAATCGCAACAGAGAGCAAGAATACATCCTCCCGCAATCGCGTGACCGGTCACTGCCGCAACCGTAGGTTTGTGCAATGTATATAATTTCAAGCAGGTTCGATTGAACTTCCTGTAAAATGTCATGAATTCATCTTCTTCGAGTTCTATTAATTGGGGGATATCCAGGCCTATCGAGAAAAACTTTTCGTTTGAACTCCCAAGGACAATACTACGGAGATCAGAATCATCCCCCACTTTTTTCATGACTTCCATCAATTCCTCGATGGATTGGAGATTCAATGCGTTCGTGACGTCCCGATCCAGCCGTACGAGCGCGACATCATCACGATATTCTACCTGAACCGTTTTCAGCCTGTCACTCCTCTTTAACCTAAGCCACGGCACTCCATGCCATGAACATAATCTACTGATAATATATCCAACCTCAAACTTTATTGCAATTTATAAAGCCGTGACTCCGGACCAGACAACGCTGTCTACCTGATTTAAGTCGATATTGCCTGGTTCTATCAGGACAGGCGACATGCTGCATGTGGAGCAAAAACGACAAAGCGAACATCTCGAAAGCTAATGGTACCCGCAGAACCTGACAGGTGAAACCGAGTTGAGCTGCAGGTCGAGAGAAGTTAGGACTGTCTGCTCCAACTCGGTTGTCGAAAGCTGCGCGATGCGTCTGCTTTCGACATTATATCTCCATGTCTCCTGGTATCCAGAGAAATAGATCGAGCGAAACTTTTCCAAGGTCATCAAAAAGCACGCCTTCGGATTCAAGCATAAGACGCTGGAGATTCTCCGAATGCGGTTCTCCCCGTTTGCTCACGAGTCCTTTGGAATTGATGACACGATGCCATGGTACATTGCTGCCACCCGGGAGGGCGGCCAATGCGTACCCGACCAGTCTCGCTTGTCCATAGAGTCCTGCCAATGATGATATTTGACCATATGTTGCGACACGACCCTTTGGGATACTTTTCACTATGCCGTATATGCGGTCGTATTTCGTTGTTTCTTTTCTCTCCATCGAGCAGTATGCTGAGTTGTTAAGTATGGGAAGAGGGTTACACCTGTCAG
>CAYTWO010000073.1:0-12110 GCA_964442125.1 uncultured Gemmatimonadota bacterium | reverse complement strand
TCTTAGCGCGCAAGAGATTCGTGCAGTTCGAGTGAGAGAATCGCTCAACTTAGGTTATATAAACGAGATCGGTTTATTTCAGGGCGGTCATCTTCCTCGTGTATGTCCCCTCTTCGCTCTTCAGCCTGTACAGATAAACGCCTGAGGTCACCACTTCTCCACGATCGTTCCTTCCATTCCACACCACTTGATGGCTACCGGGCTCCAGTTCAGAGTCTATCAGCGCCCTCACTAGCCTGCCTCGGATGTCATAGACAGCAAGGCTAACGTGATGTTTTTCGCCATCGGTACCCGCAACTTCGAAGGAAAGTGTAGTCGACGGGTTGAAGGGATTGGGATAATTCTGATTGAGGGAAAAGGCCTTTGGCATCGAATATGTCCGTCCGCCCTTTCCACCTATACCGACACCACTAAAATCGACTCCCGTAAACAGGAAGTAATCCTGGTTGGCTCCTTCCTCTCCCTGAAGGAAAGATCCGCCCGTGTCATCCGTCTGATATACGATATAGGCGTCCATCCCTGGCTCAATCGCGGCTTCGTAGTTTACGGGTGATATGCTTGGATACCGATCATCTGTTCCCGGATACATGCCGCCCGGGTTGGATATGTTGACGGGTTCCGACCACGTCTCCCCGTTGTCGACAGAGTATAATCCCCAGATGTCGCCAAAGCCTATATTATTAAGGGTGTCAACGTCGTTCGGATTGAAACCAACGTAAACCACGTAGAGAACTTCCCTGTCAGGCGAAGTCCCAATCTGTGGCCAGTCGATTGATTCATGGTTTAGCCCTCCGCTAACGAAGGAGGTATCAGCCGGAATAGCGCTCTGATATGGAGAAACGACCACCGTATCGATCCCGGTCGATGGACTCCAGTGGAGTATCCGCGTCCTGAAATCGTACAGGACGGTCCCCCCACCGGGATTCGCGGCCTGGAGTCCTGTCCAGACGATGTGGGGCTCCGTACCCGTATAGACGATATCCCAGTTGTTCGAGGGAAGAAAGACAGTAGCGGAAGAATCCGGCTCCGAAGGGATACCGATTGTGTCATAAATCGCATTAGTGAGGTAGTTATGTAAAAATCCAGTGCCGTTATTTCTCGACTCAAAGAAGTGAATGTCGGCAGCCCAATCGCCGATGACTATACCGACCCTCCCGCTATCGCCAGAGGCAACAGCAGGAAATTCCATCGAGGTCTCGGACCATACCAGCGCGCTATCGCCCCCCATCCAGGTCCAGGTCTGCAAGAAACCGCTTGGCACGTCTGGAGCCCTATCCCTGGCGACATTGTGATCGATCCCGTTCACCCTCAGGTTATTCATCAGTGTCCCGACTATCGTGATCGATCCATCCGAGTTGACCGACGGTTTAGGCCATACGACAGAGTCCGCGGGATTGGTCCCGAGTTGAGTGAATGACCCGATCCCCTGGAACGCGTCTACAAAGGCATAGGACTCTACCGCGCCGAAGTCATGCGTGGTGATTACCACTGCCGCCCTATTTTCGTGAGTAGTGGGAAATGCCGAGAGGCTCCCGAAACCGTTCCTGAAGGCGGCGACATCCCCAAAGGGCGTAAACGGCCCGCCCAGCTCGTTGGCGTAGTAATAGTTCATGCCACGTGCTGCCCAAGCCTGATCGGGACTCTTCATGTAGGTGGCATGGACGCTCCCGTCCGCATTGACCCAGATCCGCCTGTTGAGGCAGCCGTTTCTCTGCCAGTCATAGTAACTCGAATCGAGAACCGTCCCCGGTGGCATGACCATGGGTATCCTCTCCACGGGTGCTCCTCTCGTAACGACAGTTCCAGGTGGATAGGTGTCATCGACCACAACGGGTTTCTTTACCGTAATGTAATCCGAAGCGGTGAGGCTCGACCAGACTAAACACATAACAATGGATATCGTGACAATCAACCTCATGGTTCACTCCTTTCTGCTTCGTCCTTCAACCTTATGACGTGTATGATGTGACTCTGTGATCGCCCTGATGAGCCCTCTATCTTCCTAAGGTTCTAAAATGATATCAGGATAATTAGATTTTGTCAACCGAGGGGAGGAGGTGACGCCCGGTTCGACGATCGTGAACTCGAAATAGTCCTCCTCCCAGACGGCCGAGGGATGCCCTCCTATGCGGCCATAACAGCGATAGGTCCTGGAAGGAGCGTAATAAGGGACGGATTGGGCCAAGTGACCCCATCTTGTCCCATAAGGTTCAATTGTCAGGGGAAATGGATTGAAAATCGGGTTTCCCTGGTAAGGCTTCCCATTCCACAGGACGATATCGGTCCAATAATCAAGGGAGACAAATGAATTCGAGTTATTCGTCACGCTTATCGTGTAGCCGAGCAGGCCTCCACGAGGAATGATCGTAGCGTCCGGGGTGATCGACAAGGTCATATCGGGCACCTCGCCGGCAACTACACAGGATCCTTCATAAGGGAGGTAGTTTCTAGCGGTCACCGTAACGTCCATCGTCCCGGGGCTAAAAGTATTGATCATCAAGGTCACAGATCCGTAAGGATCGGTTGTCCCGACCGCATAGACCTCACTCCCCTTCATCAAACATACCATGGCACCTTCTACCGGCCACCCCTTTTCCTCCACCCGAACCGTGAAATATTGACTGCCGATACCGATCGAGTCAGGACAGGAGACAACGTCAAAGATTTGCGGATCCTTTGTCCAGATCGGGATCTCAGGATCACCGAGGAGTGTCAACTCCTGAAAGATGAAGCGGTATGTTTCGTTATTCTGATAGGCGTCGTTTTTGTGGTCGGAGAAACAATCACCAAGCCTGTAGTGGTTCTGGCTGAATAGTGACCTGAAAAAATAGCGGTCGTAACGGAGTGAGTAGAAGTCATAATTCCAGGGCGAGTAATAACCGGAACGCGAGTTGCCGATAAAGGCAATCCCCCCACCGTTTTCGTTCCTCACGAAGTGTTCGGCGATGCAGCTGTTATTATCAAAGGCACAGGGATCGCATCCGATCGAGTAAAAGATGCTTTGTTTTTCAGCATTGTACAGAGCATCCATATCACTATTGTCGAGACCCCATCCATGAACGGTAGAACCGGTCCCCAGAAAGTAGGCGTTTGCATGATCGATGTGATTGAGCAGGTTTTGACCGTCATTGATCGTGTCTATCGCCATCAAATCATGGTTCCCCGAATGACTATCGTACACCTTGCTGATATCCCAACTCGACGGGACATAAAGGATATCGATGTCCTCTTTACACCCTTCCCCTTCGTTGCTGCCGTATTCATACAAATCAAATCCAAAAAAACCGGCACGCCTGGCGAAGTCCGTGAGTGGAGGATGCCTTTCGTAGGCAAACACCTTTTCGATGAACGTATCTATCGCGGAGCGGCTCCTGACCGATGCACGACCTATATGGACCTCGCAGATCCAGTCGTCATCGAAGTCACCATAATAGGTATCCGAAGGGAGTGAACCCACGGGATTAGTGTAGGTGTAAAAGGGAATGGTGTTCGAATCACCTCCCAGGAGGAAATAGGTAGTTCCCCACGTGTCGTGGGCGTCCTGGACGAAGGCCCTTATCCGTTTTTCATAACTCCATAAACCGGAATTGTATTCGCTGTATATCCACTCTCTATCGACGACAGTCGCGGATACTCCCTTTTTTGTCTTCCAATCCGCAAGCGGCTGGAAGTCATCCATCCAGAGAGGCGGCGATATTATCACGTACTCATACTCACCCGGACCAACACCGAGAGACAGAGGAATATTATCGGTACTTCGTAAAGCTACATCCTCCGGATTGGCGACCATCTCTCCAACCATCTTCTCATACATACTCCGGCTGCGATCAGATATTCTGATCGGGAGATAATCGCCGCATACGTATCCATCCCTGCCCTCGATGACAAACTCCACCGAAGTGACGAGCATCAATTTCTTCTCAGCCGGTACGTAACGAAGGGGAAAGACCTGTATGGCAGCCATACCCTGACCCGCCAGGTCAGCCTGGCCGCTCAGCTCGACAAGCCGCAGTGGAAACGGCTCATTGGATCCATAGATATGCATGTCCGGCTGAACAAAAAGAGATTCGTCGGCCTGCTGTCCGACACGGTAGGGCGGCTGGGCCGGGAAAAGGATATAATCGCCCGGGATCACTTCCTCCTCAACGCCGATAATTCTTACACCGGTTGCCTCCATCCCCTCGGGCAGGGCGATCATTAACCTGGAAAATGGGACCGACGGTTTTCCGATCTCGTTCAAGGACTTCCCCTCATCGAGCTCCACCACGTCGAAACCCATCCGGGTGTCGAATTGCAGGTCGTCAATGGAAAATTCGGCGATGCAGCGGACTTCCATCATCTCTCCTGTCTCTTCTGCCAGCATGGGCATGCTTAGCTGTCCAAGAGATAGAATGCATAACAGGAGAGGCCTCCGCAGCAGGCTAAGGCGGCTCATCACAACCTCCTTCCGGTCATTTAATGAATTGTGTCTTCACAACGGGGCTAACACGCCATCTGATACCCGATTTGATCGCTTATCAAAAGGCCAGGCTCAATCCGACGGTAGTGTGAAGAATCCAGAAGACTCCACCTTCGAACAAACCGCTGAGATCGATATCGTCCTGTGAATTTGTCTTGCCCTTGACATCCCCCTGGCTTCCGATATGAGAGTTTGCATCGATGAAGAGTGTCAGGTCGTCCCCGATCGGGAACAGACTGCCGGTTCCCAAATTGAAGGCAAAACTCGTTGCACCCTTGACCTCCAATTCCTCGTTATTGTAGGTAAATTTTTGATCCTTATCGGTCTCACTGACGCTTCCAAATTTCACGATGCCCACTCCTGCATTGATATACCAGGGATAATCGGAGTCTGGCGTCAGCATGTAATAGAACCGTCCTCCAATAGCTATTGAGTTGGATCCCTTAGTCTCGAATCCTTCACCCTCCCAGCTCCTCCCTGCGGTTGAGAAGGTGAAGTAAGGGCCCACAGCCAGTTGTTCCGAGACATCATATGTCAGTGCGCCACCTAAGGAGACCCCGAAGGTATTGGCAATCCCCAGGCCGACTTCCGGTCTGATGGAAAGCTGGCCTGGATAAAATTGCGCTGAAACGGTATCGGCAAAAGCGAGTGCCATTGCGGCCAGAACAAGGACAACGGTTACTCTTTTCATGACGCCTCCATGGTTGAATGTGGTTTAAACACTCTTACAACTTACTCCATTTCCGATTAATTTACCACCAATTAATCCTATCCGTGATCAAAGTTCGTGTCAACAATAAGGGAGGAGACATGCCACTAAAATAACCAGCGCGCCTGAAAAATCATGCTGGACTGATCGCCATACATCCCGACAGTCGAGAACTCATTGCCGGCAAAGACATTAAATCTCGCACCGACCTGGAGGTCCTCATATGAGGGAGGCGTATAGCTCACGGAGGGGCTTATCCACACGGCCTCAGATGTGAAGCCCGCCATACCACTCATAGAGATCGTGAGATAATCTTCCAGGTAACTTTTACGCAGGAGAAATGTCAAGTTGACCTCCGTACTGGCCTGTGTATAGAAATCCTCGTGGCTGAACCGCTTTGTTATTGAAAGCTGAGATGAGGTGAAAAGGTAGATACCCGGGATTTCGTAATCGCTCCCCGTGATCCAGACAAAATCGGCATGACTCTTCGGTTCACCTCGGACCTCTCCAAAACCAAACTGATCCAGTTCGATCAGGGCTTCTTCCATCGCGGCAGGATCGAAGAGACGGAAGTACTGCTTGCCCGCCACAACGGCCATCTCGGATCGCAAGGCAACCGGTCCCCATGTCCGCGCTCCCGCCGCACCGACGGTTACAGACCTCTTGAATTCCATCTGACCATCCACGAGGATCACAAGCCCCTGGCCGGGCAGGCCCTCGATATTTCCAATCCCCATTTCCGTATTGACCTCCGCGGTCGGAGTCGGATCCATCGTCGTCAGCAGATAAAAATCAACGTCATATTCCCCGAACAACCGGTTCGCCTTCACACCGAACGTCGCCGTGGAGGGATTCGTCTTGGGTTTCTTCATCGGCCGGTAGGTCGGCAGGAAGATCATCCAATCCAGGTTTACCTCCGGATCATCGATAAAAACTCCCTCCGCCGGGTAGATCGCCATTGGAGGAAACCACTCGTCCACCCTGGTGGGAAGCAGGTTCGCCTCATCCTCGGTCTCCGCCTGCGGGACGCGTGACCTGATCCATACAGGGAAGAGGACCACCTCCACTGTATACTCCCCCCATGTACGGTTGACCCGAATCCCCGCCTGGGCGATCCTGTCCTCGAGGGTGGGCAGGACAAAGGGATCCTTGAAGTCTCTTGCCGTGAGGATATCGAATGGGGAGATCAGGTCCGATTTTCCCCAGATGACCTTCTGCAATCCGACCCGCACATCATTGTCCTTATACCAGAAGTCGACATAAGCCTCATCCAGGAGGACTTCCCCGCGATTGTTGAAAGGTCGATCCGGTTCTGAGGTGTATTGTAGATCTAATGTCACAAGGGATGATATGTCCCGGGGATGGGTTCCATAAAGGGAGAGCCTGGCCTTGTTGACCTGTGTGACCAGCGAAGGCCGCTCTACCTCCGAAACACCGATCATGTACGGATCCGTGCTCACCAGTCGCACCGCTGCTCCGGCGCTTATAAAGCCGCTCAGCTCGAAGTAATTATCCTCGCTGCCGAACTCGATACCCATCGTTGGAGGTGGGGCAAGAAACCCAGTAAAGATCAGAATAAAAGACAGTATAACCAGACGACAAAGTTTACTCTCACACATTGCGGTCATCGTTAACTTCCCCCTCCATCTGGTAGGTTTTCGTCTCCCTTTTCTCTGTTCCTGTCGAGAGATCTCGTCGATATGAGTATTACCGGCAGGAGCAACAGGTCGGCGCTCAGCGCCGTGAGCATAGTGGTTCCCGTCAGGAAGCCGACTGAGCTGATCATCTGGAAATTGGAGAGTGAAAGGATCAGGAAACCGAAAAAGAGTGTCACGCTGGTATAGATCAGCGGCCTACCGATCGCCCTCATACTCTCACCCATCGCCAGCCGGCGTCCGCTCCCCTTTCTCATACGGCGACCGAAATCGGTCATGAAGTGGATCGTATCGTCCACCGATATGCCTATCGCGGTACAGGCGATGATACTGGTCCCGATGTTCAGGGTCGTCCCCGACCATCCCATCAGTCCAAAAACGATAAGGATCGGCAGGGCATTCGGGATCATCGACAAAAAGCCGATCCGCAAGGAGCGGAACAGAATCGCCATCACGATAAAGATAATGATGAGGGCAAGGACCAGGGAATTCCGCTGACCACGGGATATCGCCTCGGTGGCGTAGGTCAGCACCACCAGGGTACCTGTCGGTTTCGCGGTATATCCGGCAGGCAACTCCTGCCGGGCACGGTCATTGATGCGAGCGAGTGTCCCCAGGATCTCGGAAGATCCGACGAGACTCGTCCTCACGAAAACGGTGATCTGGCTGAAGTCGCCGTTGACATAGCGCTCGATTGCCGCCGGGTCGCTGGAGATCGAGAAGAGGAGCAACTCCTCCTCGATAATGCCTTCGTCGCCGGGCACGATCAGCGAGTCCGGATCGTCGAAGTTCAGGGCCGAGTGTAGCCGTTTTACGTGCCCCACGATGGATACGGTCTTGTCGACCCCGGGCAGTCCCTCCATGTACCGCTGGATGCGATCCACCGAACGGAGGAGTTCCGGTTTTTTCATGCTGTCCATTTCCTTGCCGTCTATGACGAGGAAAAAGGTGGAAGCCCCGGCAAGTTTTTCGGATATGATATCGGAGGTTATTCTGATATCCGACTCTTCGTCAAAGTAGGAGAGAAAATTCGTGTCGACCTTGACCGATAGAAGTCCCCATACCGACACTGCCGCAACGAGCAGGGAGAGGGCGGTTATCCACGCGCGCCTACTCTCGTTGAACCCAACCAGCCAGTTCAATAGGTTGTCAATAAGATCTGATGATCCCTTTTTTATGGCCTGAACTTTCGGTGTCCTGAGCAGGGAGAGGATCGACGGGAGGACGGTCAGGGCGATCAGAAAGGTAAATGCGATACCCGCCATGGCAAAGAGGCCCATCTTGCTGATGTTCGGGATCGGATTTACCAGGAGAGAGCCGAACCCGATAATCGTTGTGAGGGCTGTCATTGCCATCGGGAAGGCAAGGTCCTGAAGGGTGTTCAGGGCGGACTCCCTGCTCCCCATATTGTTTCGTATGTTGTCGTTGAAATGGCTTACGACGTGGATCGAATACGAGCTCCCGATCGCGATCAGCAGGGGTGGGAGAATCGTCATCACGAGGGACATCGGTTTGTCGAGGACTCCCAGAAGCCCGATGGTGCATGTCGTACTGATCACGACGGTCAGTAGCGGAAGGGTCACGCCTCGGATGCTCCTGAACGTGAGGAAGAGAACGAGGGCGATCAAGCCGATCGTCAACGGAACAAAGACCTTCAGATCGCGATGCATCGTCTCGTTGATCACACGTCGCGTGTACGTCAGACCCGCGTAGTGGAGGCTTTCGGGACCCTGCTCACCTTCGATAAGAGCTTTGATCTTTCCGTCGATGTCGAGCGCGATGAGCTCCGCATCAGAGTAGTCCCGGACGAAAATGTTGATCGCGGCGGCCTGCCCATCGCTCGAGACAAGCGTCTTCAGGAAGAGGTCGTTGTTCAGGACAAACTCGCGGAGTTCATCCATCTCATTTCGGCTTTCCGGGATCTCCGGAATAACCAGCACAGTCTCCAGCAAATCCCCCGCGCCGGTGAGGTAGCGGGCGTTTGTGATACTGATGACCTCCTCCACGCCCTCGACCTTCTGAAACGCGCGAGTCAGCCGATCGATCTTCTCGAGGGTCTCTCTTGTAAACACGCCACCTTCACCGGGGGTATCAACAACGACGATAGAGACCTGGTCATTCCCAAATGTCTCTATCGTCTCCTCGAAAAAGGCCTGCTCCGGATCGCCCCGTGGAACGCTTCCGTCAGAGGATGAATCGAACTTGATTCCCGGTATGTAAGACCCAAGCCAGACGGTCCCGGCCACAGCGGCAAGCAGGATCGGTATTCTCAAATGTAAGGCAGCATTCGCAAAGCGTTCCATGGCTTCTCTGCTTTGAGGAGTTCAGGAATCACCCGGTCACAGGGTGTCGATCAGCGGCCCTTCTCGAGATTGGTTTTGGTGAAGGTCTTGTTCGGTATCTTTACGTCGTATTCGACTTTCGTGACGGTCATAATGGTTTTATGGTTGGACTGAACGTTGTGCATCCTCATCTTCATCGGTGTCCAGTTCCCCTTGATTTTCTTCAGATCGAGGACCTTCGACCGTTTCAAGAGCTTTCTCGACTTGTCATAGAAATCGACCTTTATCGGGACGTAGTTGTCCTTTCGAATGAACTTGACCACGTCACCGTAGAGGGAAGTCTCGGGCGTCTTCGATCGACCACGTACTTCATAGCAGGCAATCCCATCAACCGTGGCATCCTTTACGGCGTCGAAGAACTCGTTGTCGAGGTCGTGCGGGCTCAGGTCATAGTAAGTGAAATCGGTGCCCATGAAGGTCTTGTTCTTGTCCCCTTCAGCGATCATCCGGGTTTTCTTGGACCTCGGCAGGTAGAGCCACCTCTTGGCCTTTCCACCCTCGGAGACGGCCAGGAAGCCGACACCCGCTACGCTTTTCGGGCGTGTGAACCGGGTGAGGGATTTATCGATGTCACCCTGAAGAGCCCAGATCTTGACAGCCCGTTCCTGTTCCTTGTCCTGCTTGTCGATCAGGAGCATGTGTATCTCCGTGACCTGGGTCGTGCTCTGGTTCGATTTCTTCGCACGATCCATCACTTCACGGCCGGTAATCGCTTGACTCTGCCCAGGAAAGGAGAGTAATGTGACTGATGCGGTCGATAAAATCATCAATGATAAAATGCTGAACCTGCGTCTAACCATTCTTCCTCCCTCGTTTTTCCTGTTAATGGGATGTACGATTTCAGATGCTTGCAAGACGTCAGTCTGAGAAAATACACTTTGATTGGCGGATTGTCAAAAGAAAATATGCAGGAGAAGGCAGATCTTAAAAAAGCAGGCGGCTGGTGGGATTACTCCTTAGTCACCTCGGGATGGGAGCCGAGATACGCAAGCGCTCGATCGATCCTCTCGACGACTCGCTCCCTGCCCAGCAGTTCGAGCAGCTCAAAGAGGCTGGGACCAACGGCCTTCCCCGTCACGGCGACCCGGATCGGGTGGATCAATTTTGCGGCTGAGATCTCAGCTTGCCCGGCCAGGATACGGATCGTTTTTTCGATCCCCTCTGTCGTGAAGTCTTCCAGGCCTGCCAGGCCGTCGCGAGAGACTGTTAGGTATTCTTTTGTCGTGCTCGTTTTCCAGCGTTTGGCCACGGCGTCCGGATCGTAATCGAAATCATCGGTGAAGAACGAACGCCCGTAATCGACAAAATCTCCCAGTCGGCGTGCCCTGTCCCGCAGGATTAACAGGACACTTTGATACCATTCCTTCTCTTCATCCAGGTAGCTCGCCCGGAACAACCCGGCACTTTTCAAGGGAGGCGTGACGAGATCGGTCAACCGTTCTGCTGAAGACTGTGACAAATACTCACCGTTCATCCATTCGAGCTTTGTGGGATCAAATATGGCGCTCTTCTTGTTGACCCGTTCGAGAGAAAAGGCACCGACGATCTCCTCCACGCTCATCAATTCCGTGTCGTCTCCAGGAGACCAGCCCAGCAGGGCCAGAAAATTGAAGAGGGCCTCGGGCAGGATCCCCTCCTCCCGATAACTCCCGACGGAAGCGGCACCATGCCTTTTACTCAGCCGTTTCTTGTCTTCACCCAGGATGAGTGGCAGGTGGGCAAAGATGGGCACCGACCAATCCATGGCTTGATAGATCAGGATATGCTTCGGTGTGTTTGCCCTGTGATCCTCACCCCTGATAACATGGGTTATGCCCATCTCACGGTCATCGACTACAACCGCCAGATGGTAGGTCGGGCAACCATCGGACCTCAAAAGAATAAAATCACCCAGGGTCGAATTGTCGACCGAGACATCTCCATATACCTCGTCGTGAAAGGTTGTGCTCCCTCGCGGGACCCTGAACCTGACAACAAACGATCCTCCCGCGTCGAGATTCTCCTGGATCTCATCATCCTTCAAACTACGGCAGGTGCCATGATATATGTAGGTCTCCCCCTTATCCTCGGCGGCCCTCCGCTCCGTCTCGATCAGTTCTTTCGGACAGAAACACCTGTAGGCTGCTTCCTGTTTCAGCAATGTCATGGCGACTTCCCGATGCTGCTCGATCCGACTCGACTGAAGATAAGGGCCCTCGTCCCAGGTAATCCCCAGCCACTCGAGGCCCTCGGTGATCGCCCTGACCATCTCTTCGGATGACCTTTCGATGTCGGTATCTTCGACGCGTAGGATGAAGACCCCATCATGCCGTCTTGCAAACAGCCAGTTGAAGAGCGCCGTTCTTGCCCCGCCGACGTGCAGATACCCGGTAGGTGATGGTGCAAACCTGACCCTTACCTCATTCGTCATCGTCCCGGCCTCCTTTTTCCTTTACCTCGGTGGTGACGACCTCAAACCTTATCCCCCGGACAAAACCTGCGATGACGTTGTATAACAGGGTGAGCAAAAACCAGATTATCACTCCCAGGATACCGAGCGAAAGAGCGGCAGAAGACAGGAGGATCAGGATGGAGGATGTGGTGGGTTCCCCCACATTACCGAAAATAGATGGGATGATCTCGTACATTTCGAAGACGCCGATCACGGCCCATGTAATGGCGAGGAGCAAGCCTATGATGAAACCGACAAATACATGGAAAAGAAACACCATCCTGATGACGGAACGGATCCTTACTCTTTTCACTTCCATAAATACAGGTGTCATGTCACGATTCCAGATCAATATCTTCGTTAGCAGGGAATTTCCTCATTCGAGCAAACAACCGCATGGGAGTCATCCCCTCAGTGGGCATTAAGTCCATAAATCTACACAAGCCTTTATTCGAGGTCAAGGAGACACCCGCTCTATCGCTTCCAGAGTCCCCGACCCATCCGCTTTGCCTCA
>CAYTWO010000072.1:0-12271 GCA_964442125.1 uncultured Gemmatimonadota bacterium | reverse complement strand
GTATTTATGAATCTGACCACTTGGCGCGCAAGAGATGCGTGCAGTTCGAGTGAGATAATCGCTCAACTTAGGTTAGAATCAGATGAAAGGGAGGGATGAACCTGTGAGGAGGTGCTTACCTTTGTGACCAACCAGAATGCAAATGGTCGACCTGGAATGGTAATAATCCACCTTTCGCTCTTATTTATCCTGACGATTGTTCTTCAACCCGGCATTTTGTCGGGGAAGACACCAAACCATAATCTGATAGAAGAAGAGACCGTGGTCATTTTTGGGAACTCGATTGCCGAAGGATTCATTGCTGGATCTATCGATACCGTCGGGCGGTATTCGAACCTTATCCAGGAAGAACTCGATGACTTATTAGAGCAGGCTACCGATGTCATCAATTCGGGGAGGGGAGGTGACACCAGCCTGGATGGATACCTGCGATTAGATGATGATGTCCTCAGGCATGACCCCCAGGTAGTCACCATATCGTTCGGGACAAACGATTACATGGTGACTGAAAGCGGTCATCCAGGTGTGAGGGTTGAAGATTTTGTCGTTTATCTCGGCGCCATCGTCGATCGAGTCAGGGAGACCGGGGCTTATTCAATCCTTTTAACTCTCGTACCGGTAATTCCTGAACGTTTCTACGAGACTCATGACCGTTCACTTTATGAACCTTATGGCGGTGTCGAGAAATTGTGGGAAGTATATGATGACGTAGTCCGCACCTTGGGGATGGAAAAGGGAGTAAATCTGGTCGACCTTCGCTCGGGATTTGCGGATTCTGTCGGCGTACTCATGGGTTCAGATGGCACACATCCGAACAGGCGTGGTCATCGAGCGATCGCAAATCTTCTTCTGTCGTGTATCATCAACAGGTGGGAAGCGACAGGAGGTAATAGTGAAGGTGGGGCTATAAATCGGGATGTGATAGGGGACTTCCGCTTGTTTCCTAATCCATTCAAAACTGAAGATGGACATCTGATAAGGCTCGCTTTCGAGATGGTCGACAATGGGTGGGTATCGGTCGAAGTCTATGACCTCTCGGGTAAAAGGGTGTCTACCCCTTTAAATCATGTCTTTAGGGTTGCGGGAAACATTACTGAGTTCTGGGATGGGAGTAGCGCCGATGGTAGTCCACTTGCTTCGGGGGTCTATCTGGTGAAACTCTCATGGACTCATGTCTCCGGAGGTCGATCGAGTCACCGGGTCAAGAAAGTAGCGATTGTCCGGTAATTGAGACCAATACGAGATCGACTCGCCGAATTTCAGCAGGTAATCGGGATTCCTAGATTACTTGAGCAACAACATTTTTCTCGTATGTGAAAATCGCCGCCTTCCAGTTTATATAGATAAACCCATGAACTGAGATCTCTGATGGGTTAAAAGTCCTGAATCCGATAAGAGGCAATGACCGTTCACCACGACGAATTTCATCGCTCTTACGCGAAGACCAAGAGGCAAAAGAAGGTAGTATCTGAGGGCGATTTCACGTACATCAATTTCTTCCGTTATATTCTACCAGTGATAAAAGAGGCGGATCCCAGGGGAATACTGGACATCGGGTCAGGGGCGGGGACAATCAGCCTTTATCTGGGGGATCTCGGGTATCGTGTCGTGGGAATTGATGTATCATCCGTGGCTGTATCGATTTCGAAGCAATCGGTCCAGGATTTGTCGATAGACGACAGGGTAGAACTGGTTCACACCGATCTCGACAGCTACACGACAAAGGATAAATTTGACCTGATCCTGTGTCTCGAGGTCATAGAGCACACCGATGACGACGAAGGCCTCCTGTCGAGGGCGGGAGAGCTACTGAATCCAGAAGGATTGTTGATCGTGTCGACTCCGCTGAAGACAGCGCCCCTGACTAGATTGGGGATGACGAGGAGGTTCGACTCCTCTGTGGGACATTTGAGGCGATACGGGAAGGAGCAGATCGTGTCCATAATCATGCAAGCCGGGTACATCGTTGATCACTGTGTCAAAACGGAAGGTATCGTACGCAACGCTCTTTTTATCTTTCCATGGCTGAATTCCCTGGTTCGACTCATCCGAGGAGGATTTGCTGCCAGAGTTGTCACGGCGATCGATGATGCGTCGGGTAAATTATTCGGATATTCGGATGTCATCGTCTTCGCCAGAAAAAAATAGAGGGGGAAAGTGTGACGGATTGGAGAGATCTCATATGACTCAGAGAGATGGATCACGCACGGTAGCCTTTGATCTCCAGAGAATTGCTCAACTTAGGTTATAACAAAGGAGGATGATCAATGAGACTTACAGTGATGAAAATCATGATGTTCTTTTTGTTCAACATGATGATCACGCTCGCATATGGGAGTGAAGGTGATATTCCCTACATTTATGGTTCGAGAGATGAGGTCCCCCGTTATTTTTCTTTCGTCACGGACAATCCGAAGTTCAATGAAATGTGGACCGAATCGATCGTTGAGTTCCTTTCAAGACAGCTGAAGAACGGGCAGTTTGTAGAAAGCACGGTCGAGTCGAAACTCTACATGAACGCATTTCCACGGAGCGTAACCCCGTTGATCCTTATCAAGAGCGGATATTACAGGGAGGCCCGGCGATATCTTGACTTCATGTGGGAAAATCAGAAAGAGGATGGATCATTCTGGAACTATTACGACATGAGAGGGGTCGGTGGGGGAAAGGTCGAGGAAGATGGTGGCTGTTACGTCGTGGCACAAACATACATGTATTCTCTCTATTCCGGAGATCACGGATATTTGCGGCTGAGGTGGGGGAAGATCAGGAAGGCCATGGGTTACCTGGAAGAGCTTTTCAACGGAGACCTGAACCTTGTCTTTTCCACTGCAGGTTATTCCGAGGGGAACATCGCCGGCGGGTATAATGTCTACCATCAGGCGGTCTCAGCATTTGCCTTCCGTTCGGCGACAGGGATCGCGAAATTGATCGGGAAAAAGAAGGATGCAATACGGTACACGGAATACGAAGAGAAGATCAAGGAGGGACTCTTAGAGAACCTGTTCCATGATGAAGGTGGAAGGTTCTATTTCCAGAGACGCCCTGACGGGAGTTTCTTCGATCCACCATACCCGGCATTTCTTATGCTTTCATATTATGATATCATCGATCCGTTTGAGAGCGCATTCGAAAGATCGTTCGAGTACATGATCGAGGGACCCAGATACGGAGAATATTCAGAGGAGATTTTCGGATTGGAGCCTTTCGACCACGAACATGCGACGGGGAGAGGGTTCTGGTTCGGACAGAACGGGCATGGCTGGGTTATACCGTATCTGCTGAAGGCCGGTCGACTGGATGAGGCGGATCGATGGGTAAGGAGTCTGATATCCAGTACAGATAACCGGACATATCTTGTTCCAGAACATATTAACTGGGGAGAGTGGGATCCGGATGGTGGAGAGTGGGCCGGTGTGAGGTATGGTGTTCTCCCTGACTCATCCGCGTGGGTCGATCCCGGGAACCTGTATGCCCTTTCGACAGCTATGCATATGGTATTTAATATCGTAGAAACTGACCCGGCCGATGAGAGACAGGTGGTCTACTTCAGGGTCCCGCCTTCTTTTGGGATGGTCTCAGTCACCAATCTCAAAGCGAACAAGGGCTACCTGGATGCGGCGTTCGTACGCAAGAATGGATCGGTCGATGTGTCCATTTCCGGGAGAGGAGAGGGGAAGCTTGTTGTCTTTGGCGCTGAGGGTGAGGTGGAGGTATTGAGAGATGGTGTTCTATACGAACTGTGGAGCAGGGATGCGGTTGGTAATATCCATATTACCACCGACTTTCATCCACATAAATTCGCCATACGACCTGATGGAGGGGGTTGATCAGAACCGGGGAAGAGGTGGGAAATCGTGTGGAATTTTGGCAGGAAAAATTAACTTGACTTTTTAAATCTACCGATATATATAGAGAATGCCGTGGAACCCGACAAGGTACTCTACGGTAATATGGGACTTTTTTCACAGGTTCCATTTCCATGAGCTCTTCAAAGCAACGGGGTCGATGCTGCCATGACATGTATCGATTCATCCTCGAGATCTCAAAACGATTCTGGAGGCTCTTTTTCTCCTTTTGAAATGAAAAAGGAGCCGGCAATTGATATTCATATCTTTTGAAAAGGAGGGATAGATGGTTAGAGAGAAACTCATTCTGGCGCTCCTGATGCTCATTCTTTCGCATTCGATGGTAGTTGCCCAGGGTTCGAGAAGGATCGTCTTGAACCACTTTATCGCGGATCCGGATCAACGCTCCATCGTCTATATTACAGATGCGGAGGGTGTCAGTCAGGATGTAAAGGTTAATTTCTTGGACGAGAGTGGCGATATTATAGGACAGAAGAGAATTAGCCTTCCTCCCAACGGTACCGTCCACATCAAGCCGTTCGATGTCATCCAGAGGCGAGCCTACGGCAAGGTCGTTGCTGAAGCCAGTGCCCGGGTGCTTGGAGAGTACTGGCAGATCATCGAAACGAAGGACTCGGGATATTCAGTTGCTGTCCCGTTCCAGGCAGCCCTCGGCCACGACAGATTGGCCGTTCAGCATTTCGTATCCGATAAGGACCTGACAGCAAACATCTATATCTCGGACACGAGGGGTAGAGGCGATATTCCGGTTGAGATTGCGTTCTACGATGAAAGGTCCGCTCTTCTCTCGACGATAAATCGTACAGTCCCCTCCAATGGCAGCATTACTATCAAACCATGGGATGTTCTTCAGAAGAGGACGGTGGGTTCGGCGTATATTGTATCGAAAGGTGGACCCATCGTTGGCGAGTACTGGCAGATTGTGAGCGGGAAGTTCGAAGATCCGAAAACAGGGAAGGACTTCTATACGAATTACGCGGTTGGGCTCCCCCTTGCCGGGAGGATAGATACGCCGTTGAAGATCGTTGAGACCCCCACACAGATCAGGTTGACAATCGAGGTTCACTTCGACGTTGACAAGGCACTGGTAAGGGATGTCGACAAACCAAATCTCGAGGAAGCCGCCAAGGTCATCAGCCGATACTTTTCTGACGGGGAGGTCATAGAGGTGGAAGGACACACGGATGAGTCGGGTGAGGCCGATTACAACATGCGGCTGAGCGAGGAGAGGGCTGACAGCGTAAAGGCTTACCTGGTTTTTAATTTCGGTCTTAAGGACAATCAACTCAAGGCGATAGGTTACGGTGAAATGAAACCGGTCGTACCTGGAGCGGTCGGTGAGGCGGGTTATATCAACAGAAGGGTCGTGTTCAGCATTCCAAAGATTTGAATGGCATAGCAGAATGAAGAGGAGGACGTTACAATGAGAAGAATGAAATATCTTATCCTTCCGTTTGTTGTTTTGGTTTCATTTTCGCTGGGCAACTCCCAGGAGGGAGGTAAGCTTGTCATCAATCATTTTATCTCTGATCCCGATTTCGTGTCAAGGCTATACGTGACCGATTTCGACGGTATGGGACCTGAGGTGGTGGTAACGTTTTACTCCGAGCAGGGTGATATCATTGGACAAAAGAGTGTGCGTCTCCCTCAAAACGGAACGGTTCCGCTCAAACCATTCGATATAATACAGAGGCGGGCGGTTGGTAATGTCAGGATAGATGGCAAGGGAGCCCATGTGGCCGGTGAATACTGGCAAATCATCGAGGCAGAGGATTTCTCGTATTCGGTAGCAACACCAGGACAGCCAGCAACGGGACACAATGACCTGGTTGTCCAGCATTTCGTGTCAGACCCGGATCTCAACACAATTATCTTCTTGACGAATCCGAACGATAGTCCTTCGGCTGACGTATCCCTTGAGTTCCACAGTGAGGGAGGGGAGGTTCTCTCCAGAGTAGAAAGATCTATCGGCCCGAACGCGACTCTTGTTCTCAAACCCTTCGACGTAATTCAGAGGAGAGCCTACGGTAACGTTCATATCAAGGCCACGGGTGCGACTGTGACGGGAGAGTACTGGCAACTGGTAGACGTCAAGAAGGATGGTAAAGAGGAAAAATATGGTGTTGCCGTGCCGCTTCAAACTCTCAGATTCCTCGGCAGATAAGAAGACCTAACTATTTTTCAAAAATAGGGTAGAGACTCTCTACCCTATTTTTTTACGAGCTTATGAAGATCACCATGGTAACCCAGTTCTTTCATCCCAGGATCGGAGGCGTGGAACGCCATGTTTACCAGGTATCCAGGGCTCTGGTAGAGGGTGGAGACGATGTCGATATCATCACCTGGAAATACGACGACAACCTCCATAATTTCGATGAGATAGATGGCATCAGGGTTCACAGGTTACTGGATGAAGGGTGGAATCATGCCCGTTTCAGGAGGATTAGGGGTTGGGCTGGTTTTGGAAAAATGAAGGAGATATGGGGAGAGGCAAATGTCATACACTTTCATGATTATACCCCGCTTATCGAATGGTTTCTCCCCTTTTTCTTCAAAAAAAGGGAAACCTTCATCACCTTTCATGGTTATGAAGGTTATCCCATACCACGGATGTCTATCGTGCTGAGGAGGTTTTCGGATATGATGGTCAGGGGGAACATCTGTGTAGGCTCCTTCATACCGAAGCACTATGGAACCAGGTGTAGCTATATAACCTATGGAGGTGTCACCTCCCTCTCCACCGGTGAAAAATTCGAGAAAGAGGGAGCGGTATATATCGGTGGTCTCAGAGAGGACTTGGGTATTCGCGGATATATATCGGCTCTTTCCGTTCTCAGGGAAAGATACGGACAAAATCTCGCACTAGATGTGGTGGGAGACGGTCCGCTCAGGGAGGAAATCCTCTCCTTGGCCGAGGATAAAGGGGTTGCGCTTCGTTTCCACGGACAGCAGGAAGACCCCACCCAGTTCCTGGCACGAGCAAAATTGGCGTTGGCCGATTCCTATCTTACGATCCTCGAGGCGATGGCCTTACGGGTCCCCGTCTTCTCTTTCCATGACAATCCCTTGAAAAGTGACTATCTTTTCTCCTTCCCCGGATCTCGTGAGATTGCCGCTATTCGTGACGATCCGGACGAACTGGCCATCGATCTCGCCAACTTCCTCGAAACCCCCGAGACCTTAGAAGACAAAGTGGAGAGAGGGTACGCTTTCGCGATCGAACAGACGTGGACGAGGGTAGCTGACCTCTACAGAAAGCTCTATGCGGGAAGAAGATAGCAAGTCTATTCCAGGCATCTTTCGGGCAACGGGTTTAGTCCTTGTTGGCAACATGGCAGGTTCCCTTATGGGATTCGGTGTAGGGCTTCTTGCCATCAGGAACCTTTCACCGGCCGAGTTTGGTCTATTGTCCCTTGCTATTGCGGTCATGGGGCTTTTATCCCAGGGGATGGAGCTGGGACTCACGACAGGATTCGTGAAGTTTGCCGCCCAGTACTTCAAGGAGCAGAGAGAGAAGGCCTCCCTCATCCTCCTCGTTGCCTTCAAGAGTCGGCTCGTCTCTGGCATTCTTCTCCTCGGAATCGGTTATCTTCTGGCCGATTCGATCGGTCGATATATCTTCAGGATAGAAAATATCGAACCACTCCTCAGGCTCTCCTTCCTGGGTGGTTTTGGTCTTCTCATGTTCGGTTTCACGAGGGGTGTTCTTCAGGCAAGACAATGGTTTGGGAGATATTCCCTTCAAGGGCTCATGCCCAATTTCTTCAGGCTGGTGGTATTTGCATTCCTTTTGTTCCTGGGTCTGATGAGTCTGAGGAATGTCCTCCTCGCGTATGTTCTTTCACCGATTGCCTGCTTCATTGTCTCTTGGTTCATCATCCCGCGGGATTTCTTGAAGGCAAGGGGAGAAAGTCGGGAAGCATTCTGGGAGATATTCCACTTCAGTAAATGGGTGACCTTATCCAACGTAGCTACGATGATCATCTTGAGGCTCGATGTCTTTATGTTGACCTCGATGAAGACGTCCGAGGAAGTGGCATTTTACATGGGTGCCAGCCAGCTCGCTTACATCTTCCCGATCATTTCAGGTTCAATAACACAGGCCCTCTTACCAAAAGCAACTTCTCTTTCAACCTCAAGGGAACTAAGGGATTATGTCAGAGGAGGGATGAAGGTGACTCCGTGGGTCCTCCTGATCTTTGTGCCGATGATCTTTGCGGCGGGTCCGATCGTGGAGGGACTCTATGGCAATCAGTACGAGCATTCAATCCCCGTCTTCAGGATCCTTATTGTCGCTTATATGATCGGTGTCATGGTGAATCCAATGAGCCTTCTTCTCTACACTTTGAATCGTGCAGAACTCCTTGCCATACTCAATAGCCTGCAACTCTTAGTGAACTTCACCATGAACCTCTGGCTCATTCCAGCCTACGGGGCTATGGGAGCTGCTATCAGCAGCTTGATGATCAGGATTGTGGGAGCACTCTTTATCGTGTACTTTATCAGGAGGCTCATAATGATCGATAGGAGATAAAGATGAGAAAACTGCTCCTCAGGGGATCCAGGTTTCTGACCCGGCTTGCCTGGCGAGAGCCCGCGTTCAAAGACAAGGGTCACAATGTTGAAATCACCCGGGACAGCATCTTTGGTGATAGTGAAAATATATCGATCGGTAATTACGTCTATATCGGTCCCGAGGCCTATTTCTGGGGCGTTGGTGGGATCAGGATCGATGACCATGTTATTGTGGGTCCGAGGGTGACCATTTTATCCTCGAATCACCGGTACGAAGGGGCTGATATGCTCCCTTATGACGGGACGACGATCCTTGGACCGGTCCATATATCTTCCCATGTCTGGGTTGGAGCCTGCTCAATCATCGTACCTTCTGTGACAATCGGAGAGGGATCTGTCATTGCGATGGGTTCCGTCGTCACAAAAGATGTCCCCCCATGTGCCATTGTCGGTGGTAATCCCGCTGAAGTGATCAAATATCGGGACAAGGACCATTTCGAGAGGCTGAAGGCAGAGGGGAAATTCTATCTTGAGATGAAGGCCAGGGGACAGGTGGCATGGAGGAAAATTCACGAGGATGAGCAGATCGATTAGGATCCTGGCTTCGGGCTGGTTCGGGTGTGGAAATATCGGGGACGATGCCATCCTTGAAGGGATCCTTGAAACCATAAGATCTTCAGGTATACCTGCCGAGGTCGCAGCCCTTTCCTATGATCCCGACGGGCTGGAAGAAGCCTATGGAATAAAGGGTTATCCCCATCTTCCCTCCGGTCTTCTCAAGGGATCACTGTCGACGCTTAATGGAACCCTGCCACGGTCCCTTGGAGCCTTTCGGTGGGCTGATCTGTTCCTGTTGGGGGGAGGCGGTTACCTGTCTGACTGGCAGAGAGAGGCTCCATGGTTGTGGTTACGTCAACTCATAGTGGCCAAATCGTTGGGAAAAAAAACAATGTTGTACGGCCTCGGAACGGGGCCCTTTCTCACTGCTCGGGGAATGTTCCTCACGAAGGTGATCGTCAACCGGTTCGCGGATTACGTGACGGTCAGGGACGAGAGGTCCAAGCTGTGGCTCCTCGAGACAGGCGTTGTCAAGGATATTTATGTCAGCGGAGATCCCGCGCTCTCACTCGAGGGTGATGACGAGGAGGGAGTCGCTCTTTTGAAGGAGCTGAACTACCCTGGGAAGTCCCTTGTAGGTCTCAATGCCATCCCGTTGTTCCGCTCCAGAGAGTGGGGCACGAGAACCGATCGATATGAACTCCTTGCAGAACATCTTACGGCCTTGGTCGGGCACCTCGTTGAAGACCACAGGGTGAGAGTTGTTGGTATCCCCTTCATGGAAATGGACAGGGACTTCCTCACGGTCATTGCTTCCAGGCTGAACAGTGAAGAATTGGTCGTCCTCGACCACAAGGTCTCGCCAGGTTCCCTTCTTTCGGTCGTTGGTCATATGAAGGTCATGATCGGTATGCGTTATCATTCCATCTTGTTTTCCGCCCTTACGGCGACACCTTTTTACGGGATTGTGTATCATCACAAGGGGAGAGAGCTCCTGAGGACGATGGGTATGGAGCCTTTTTCCCAGGAGCTTGGTGATGGGTCGCAGGCTGAGGACAGGGACCTCGACATCGATAGTATGAGAGAAGGAATCAGTCGCCTGTTATCTCGTGGAGACGAGATCAGTAACAGGCTCGAATTAAAGATGACAAGGTTGAAAGAGAGGGAAAAGTACAACGGTAGCGTTCTGTGGAGAGCCATCGAGGGGCTGGAGGTTCGGGATTGAATGTGTCGCTGATCGCAACATTGAAGGACGAGGAAGAGGGAATCGCAGGCTTTCTCGATTCGATCTTATCTCAATCCCGGCTCCCGGACGAGGTCATTCTGGTAGACGGTGGATCGACCGACGGGACGATCGGGATCATCGGGAGATATCAGGATGGAGAAATTCCTGTCAGGCTGATAGTGGAGAAGGGGTGCAACATCTCTGAGGGAAGGAACTTAGCGATCCGTGAGGCTGGACACAAAGTTATCGCGGTGACCGATGCGGGTTGTATTCTCGATAAGGACTGGTTGAAGGAATTGGTTGCTCCGATGGAGTATGATCCCAAAGTTAACGTTGTCGCCGGCAACTATAAAGTCGAAGCGAAGGGTATCTGGGAGAGGGTTACGTCATCTTACCTGATGCCATACCCGGAAAGGGTCAGCTTACTTATGCCTTCCGGCAGGTCGACCTGTTTCAGGAAGAAAGCTTGGGAGGGTGTGGGGGGATATCCAGAGTGGTTGCAACATGCAGAAGACAGCTACTTCTCCCGGGAGCTCAGGAAATGCGGGTATCGTTTTCAATTCTCTCCGAAGGCGGTGGTCCGCTGGAGACCGAGGTCGAATCCTACCTCTTTTTTCGGTCAGTATTACCGTTACGCGATCGGTGACGGCATGGCTCGCCTCTCCATATGGCATTACCTGAGAAAAATAGTTATCTACGGCTCAGGTCTCCTGATTGCCCTGTTCGGCTCGTTCTTTCACCTTTTCCTTCTATCCGGCCTGTATCTTACGATGATAATGGTGAGGTTCTGGATAAGGGGCAAAGACAGGGGCCTTGTGCTCATACTCCCCTTTATCATCGTCCTCCATGACCTTGCTCAGGTGACTGGATATCCCGTTGGGTTAATGAAGGGAGGAAAGGACAAGTGATCTCGGACTGGAGCAGGCGGTGAGAATCGGCATCGTGACATACAGGTGTCGACCGGTCGCAGGAGGAGCAGAGGCTTATCTCGAAGACCTCTTCCATCTCCTTACCAGATCGGGTCATTCGGTAAGGATCTATCAGTCCGATTCGGGTGATAGGAGCCCCGAGATATATTCTCTCCCGAAGCTCCCCCGCCTCATCCCGAAGCTGATCGCTTTCAACATCATTCTGATCCTGGCTTTCCCAAAGTTAGTGAGGGAGGATATCCTTATCATCAGCTACCCGGAGCACTATCCTCCGCTCTCCTGGCATCCCCGGGGTATAGTGATCTCGCATGGTGCCACCTGGACACACGAAAAGGAGGGTATCCGAAAGGGGCTCAGGATGATTGCGGCGAGGTGGGCTTACCGCAGGGTTAAGGGGTATGTATTGAACGACTCCTTTACGTTCAAGGAGTTGGGGATCGAAATAGATTCCCGGGAGATGGCGTTCCGGCAGGTGGATAGAAGAAGGTGGTACATCCCCAACTGCGTGGATACAGGATTCTTCAGGCGGGTAGATGGCTCGAAGGAATTCCTCGATCTGAAGTCGATCCTGGTACCGAGAAACCTAACTTACCCCCGGGGGATAGACCTGGCCCTAGAGGCTTTTTCCAGACTGCTGGTCCATGAGCCGGATCTCCACCTCGTCATTGCGGGCGAATCAATCAAGGACATGGAAGAGTCGATCAAATACGAAGGTGAACTCAGAGATATGGCCGCAAGACTGAATCTTCAAGGCAGCGTTAGCTTTACTGGGAGATTCAGAAGAGAGGAGATGCCGGCGGTCTACTCCTCTGCTCTCCTGACACTTATTCCGTCGCGCATGAGTGAAGGGACATCTCTGGCTGCTCTCGAAAGCATGGCTTGCGGCACCCCCGTTGTGACCACCGATGTAGAAGGGCTCAAAGACCTTCCTGGTCTCAAGTGCCCGCCGACGGTAGATGGTATCCTGGAGGGGCTGAGGACAGCCCTCGACAGGAGGGATAAACTGGCTGAAGAACAATTGATGGAGGTTGAGGAACGGTTCAGCAAAAAGCATTGGGACAAGGGATGGCTGGAGGTCATTGAGCAAGTGGCCATGAAGTAGCTCGGATATAAGGAGTACCCGATGAAAATCGGAATCGATGTCAGGAAGATCAGGGACGGCGGGATCGGTACGT
>CAYTWO010000071.1:0-12496 GCA_964442125.1 uncultured Gemmatimonadota bacterium | reverse complement strand
TCCGCTTCTCGCGCCACCGATCGACCTTCTTCCACGTCCACCTTCAAGAGAAGGATCGCGCCGGCCACGAAAAAAATAATCACCGACAGGATGGCACTTCTGCTCGACCCGGTCAAGGCGATCATTAGGGCAAAGATTGCAGGTCCGAATATCCCCGCGAATTTCTCACAAACTGCAAAGAATCCAAAGAACTCCCCGGACTCGTGTCTTGGTACCATACTGCCGAAGAGAGAACGGCTCAGCGCCTGTGTGCCACCCTGGACCACCCCGACCAGGCTGGCAAGGATAAAGAAGTGTGTCGTTGTGGTCATGAAATACCCTTCGACCGAGATTGCGGCATAGACCACTAACCCTGATAAAATAGCCCGTTTTGTGCCAATACGGCTGGCGAGCCCTCCAAAGAGAAAGGCAAATGGAATCCCGATGAACTGAACCATAAGGATGGCGCCGATAACAGCCCCTCGATCGATCCCGATTTCCGACCCGTAGATTGCCGCCATGCGGATTATCGTCCCGATGCCATCGTTGTATATCAGGAAGGCGAGGAGCATCATAAACGCGTTTCGATATTTTTTGAGTTCGTGGAATGTCCTGGAAAGGTGCTCTAATGCCGCTCGTACGGCACTCAAGGAGTGTCCTCTTTCCTCCAGTATTTTAACGGTGGGTTCAGGTATATGTCTAAAGAGAGGGATGGAAAATACGACCCACCAGATGGCCACGGCAAGAAAAGATATCCTGGCAGGCAGGGACGCCACGGAAGGGGCAAGATCTGTCCCTGTCGGTAATCCGAACCACTGCGGATTTACCGTCAACGCCAGGGCCCCCGCCAGGATCAATCCCCCGCCAATGTAACCCAGGGCATATCCGGCCGTAGAAACCCGGTCGATCTCGTCAGTACCTGCTATGTGAGGAAGCAGAGAATCGTAGAAGACGAAGCTCCCATTTGCCCCGATATTCGCCAGGACGAAGAGTCCCGCGGCGAAGAGCCAGTTCCCCTGCGCGATGGTAAACATCATGGCTACCGCGAATGCCCCGATAGACAGAAAGGTACCCAGCAGCTTCTTTTTGATAGCGGAGTGATCCGCTATAGCACCGAGAAAAGGGGCAAATACGGCGATTATGACGAGACCGATAGTCGTGGCTATGCTGTATCGGAAGGTCGCGGATTGCGGGGCCATGTTCGACGCGGCGACAGACGAGAAATAAATAGGAAAGATGGAGGCAATGATGACCGTAACCATGGCGGAGTTCGCCCAATCATACATCGCCCAGGCCCTCTGCTCCCTGGTCCTGAGTCCAATGCGGGCAAGAAATCGCATCTCTGTCCGGTTGAAATGGTCTATTTCTTTAACATCTTGATCACACCGATAATCGTTACGACTGCACCCACGATTATCCCCATGATTTGGTTCGATCCCATACCGGGTGCACGTCCGAATCCGGCGAAATCGGCCAGGAGTGAAAGTACCAGAATAATGATTCCGACAACCAGCATTATACTGCTTAATCTCTTGCTGCCGGCCATTCACGTCACCTCCTCTCTTTTTATAATATACTTACTCTTCATCCCTTGAATATTGAAACCGGCCAGTAGTGATAGATCTCGATCAGATCTCGTCCATGCCGATGTGATACCCTTTCCGAGGCCACCGTCACCCCTCTTTAACGAGATTTTGTCATCAAGCGATAAAGATTCTCTACTCCCTCAATCCCCTGAGTCATGCTCGAAATTCTGATCCGAGCGTTCGAGGGCACGGTAAGTGACACCGGGGTCGTCGGTCAAAATCGCGTCGACCCCCAAGAGGCGATATAGCCACATCCGTGTATCGGGTTCGGAGTCGAGTGGACAGACTATCAGACCTCTTAGATGCGCCAGCAATACGTATAAAGGATTGATGAGAAGAAGCGGCCAATACGGACCTATCAACTGGGTACCCACAAAAGGCCACGGACAGTATAACGTGACCCAGCCGATCGGTATGTCTCTGTCAACGGCCTGGACAACCCTCAACCTGGGCAAGGAAAACGACAATAGAATGGTTCGGTCCCTGACGCCCAATCGATCGAGTTCAGCGATCAAATGCCTGCAAATCGAGGGTTCGAGAAATCTGTCCGTCTTAAGTTCCAGAGCAAGGACAACATCTTCCGGGACCAGCGCGGCTACTTCGGAGAGGGTAGGAACACGCTCTGATTCGAATTTCTCACGTCCGCATGCGGCGCTTAATTTCTTGATCGTCGCTAGTGTCATCTGCGCAACGGCACCACTACCGTCCGTAGTGCGGTCCACGGTTTCGTCATGAATACAGACGAACTCACCGTCATCCGTCAACCGGAGATCTGTCTCGAGGATGTCCGTTCCTTCGTCGATCGCTCGTTTGAAGGCGGCAATTGTGTTCTCAGGGCAGGCCACCCGATTTCCGCGGTGGGCCATTATATAGGGCTTTGATTTTCCTTTACTGGTCAGGGATTGAAATCCCTTTAGTGACTTCATAATCCTTTATGATCTGTCTCCGGATCTCACCTGTGAGTTCTGAAAATTCCGGGTATATCCTGGCCGATCATATAAAGGCGGGGGACAAGAACGAGCGTCAGAGGAGTAGCGAAAAGCAATCCCCAACCAATCGCCAGCGACATAGGAGCCATGAAGGCCGTGGTTCCACCCGGACCGATGATTCCCATCATCGCTACGAAACCGAATGGTTCCTCGTGAAGTGCAAACTCAATAATGACACCGATTATTCCAAAAGGTATTGCGACTATGACCTGGATCGGCTGCGAGAACGAATTGAACAGGAGGAAATCGTCTGAATTTCTAAATCATGTGCCTCCTCTGAAGGATCTGCAAGACCGGCAAAGAGGATTATCGGTGTTACGACAATGAAACGTCAGCGAACCTTGGAAGAATATACACAAACACAATGGGAGAAAAGGTGAAGTTATCAATAATATGAAAAGAACATACTACAACAAGTGAGAGGTTGTCAAGAAAAGCAGTGGGCTTGTTGTGGATTCTCAAGGACATCGAAGTCGCTGTCATTTACGAGGTCTCTGGAGAGGAGGGGAAGATAGAGCGAGTCGCTGTTACAAAACTGCAAGGAGAAATATCTCAAAGGCCCATCGATTTGAGATACCCGTCGACGTCCAGCTCCCTGCCGGTCGCCATTTTCAATCGGGTCTTCCAGGGATAGAGCTCACCGTTTGCATATAGGTTCTCATTGAGGAATTTACCTACCTCATCGTTGAATACGTAGTCATTTCCAAATTTTTCCTCGAGCGTAGAGTGAATTTGCCATGAGATCATGTCGGCAAGGAAGTAGCTCTGAGAGTAAACTGGATAGGAAGCGTAGAACATACTCGCAAGTGGAGCATACCAATTGATTGGTTGATCCAGCAGGAGATATTTTTTCCTTACCTTTCGCAGGGTGTCTCGCGGTCTCCTGTCGGGATATTTGTACAACTCTATCTCCAGCATAAAGGTATATATCTGGTAACGGAGAAACGCGGGGGCATAGGTCTTCGACCTCTCCCTTTTCTCCTCTATCTCCTCTTCGGACATTCCTATGTACTCCTTGAGCCATTCGTCGTTGTAAGAAAATCGCTTGATCGTTTCAGCCATGCCCTCATTCCAGGCACCGCAAAGGTTTCCCCGATTCCACTCGTAGCCTTTCAGCATTGGCGACTCGATCGTTGTAAAAATCCACTGCATTCCGTGACCGAGCTCATGCAGACGGTCAGCGAATGAGAGCTCCGGTCTAACAACGAATCTGAAATCGCCGGGAACCTGTACGGCAATGCCCTGTCCCCCTACCATTGGGGGAAGGTCCCTCTCCACGAGCCGGAGCGGGAGCCAGTCGTATTCGATCCCTATATTTTTAAGGGTTTCCTTCGTGAGGGAGAGCAAAAGGTCGCTCCTGATACTATACGGCTGTTTGCTTGCCCGGTATTCCCAAATGAAATCGAGAACATCCGAATACTCGATCTCTTCCTTTACCTCCTCCTCTCTAAATCGGGCGATCAATTCCTGATATGGTGCCTTCGTTGCGGAATCGACTCTTCGGACAAGCGAATAAAACCAGTCTGAACCCAGTTCGCTGATCTCCAGGATCATCTCCGGATAATTGTCGAAGCCGAGTTTTCTGGCCTTTTGGTTGCGTAGCTCGATCAGCCTGATCATCATGGTGTCAAGCTCTTCTCTGGATGGTGTTTCCACTGTGCTGTCATCCTCCGCCAGCCAGGTTTCGAGCTCGGTCTGTAGCTCTAAGACATCTCCGCTCAGGTTCACCTTCGCGGCTGTAAGGACGTTATTCCAGAGCTGTACACGCCTCCTGAGCCTGGGATCCTCGATAGAATCGCGTTTTTCGTGCCAGGCCTCTATGAGGTAGTTGAGGGAATCGTTTCCGAACAATTCCGAATAACGAAGCCTTGGGGGCATTAAATCGGCTTCCCCCTCTTCCGTATAGAGGTTCCAGGTCGCCTTGCCGGTCTGGACTGAAATTTCTTCGAAATCGACCTCTTTCCTGTCGAGGTACTCTTTGAGGTCAATTTCGCTGATCTCGATGGTCTTGCAGGAAAGGGACAGGAGTGCAGCGGTCACGGAGACAGCCAGACTGAGCCGAAAGGGGATTTTCAAATGGCGCATACCCCCCTACCCTTCGTCTTTCGGTTCATTGCCCGATTCACCGCCGTATTGTGGCAGAGTATCTGTAATGTCCCACCATGGCGCGCGATGATCGACGAAAAAGTGACCACCGGGAACCTTGTCGATCTCCCCATTGATGTTTGACAGGGCGACATGTATCTCACCGGACCACCTCGGTCCTTCGTAGAAGAGCGTGCTTCCGCAACGACGGCAGAAACTTCGTGTCGCGCCTGTATCTGTGAGGTATCGGGTCAGGTCATCATGCCCCGATGTTATAAGGACCCGGTCCTCCTCAAATCCGGCCCAGGTGACAAAGGCCGATCCATGAGCACGGCGACAATTCGAGCAGTGGCAATGGCAGCAGAACCGGGCCGGCAATCTGATTTCGAAAATCACGGACCCGCAATAGCAGGATCCTTCAACTGTTTTACCCTTTCTCCTCTCTTCCATGTGAGACATCTTCCTTTGCGGATCGGGGTGCTATCAAAGCTGAATGGGAAAAGGAACCAGGATGACAAGAGAACGAAGCAGGTAAAGGCAGACCAAACAAAATCGGGAGCGGGATGAAGTACCCGCTCCCGAAGTGAACGGAAGTCTACATCGCTTCAAGCATCCGGGTCGCTTTGTTCTTGATGAAAGCATAATTCATACTGTTGAGAACGTTAAAGTTAGCCGCTTTCTCGCAGAATTCCCTGGCCTTGTCTCTATCACCCATCCCTTGATAGGCCAGCGCGATCCTGTAGAAATTATAGGGATTCTGCTGGTTGGCCTGCTGAAGCTCCTCGATCGCCCTGTCGTAGTTTTGTTCTTCCAGCGCGATTATCCCCGCCAGTTGATGTGCCAGCCGTATCTGAAAGGGATTATTGACGGCTTCGACCCGTTGACGATATTCTTCCTGATAAGCCTTTGCCGTCTCAAAATCTTTCTTCTTTGCGGCGACACGGGCGGCGTTGAAAAGATAGAAGCGTCTCGTGTTGTCCTTTACCTCTTCGGCCAGATTGGAGTTTTCTACGATTTCCACGGCCATCTGATATTTCTGGAGGGCTTCATCATATCTGCCGGTCTCGAGATAGATGTTACCCATGGTCACCAGGTCACCGGCCATGTTAGCCGCGTCGTCGATCTTTTCCGCCAGCGCAAACTGCTTGTTTTGTTCTTCCAGAGCCTCCTGGATCTTCCCCTCATCGACGAAAGACACCGTTGCCGCAAAATGCGCAGCCCGTCTTTCACCGTCGGTGCGTGCCATGGCGTACAGATCCTGGATTTGTCTCCTGGCAGCCTCATGTTCTCCTTTCAGGACCAGGTTGGTCGCGATACCAACGTGTGATGCGACAAAATTAGGGTTCAGCTCCAGGGCTTTCCGGTAGTGCTCGATCGATTCATCGTATCTCCCCATTTTCAGGAGCAGTTCCGCGTATGAGTCATGGGGATTCGGGTCGTCCGGAATGAGCTCGATATATCTCTGGAAGGCCTTTTCGGCACTGTCATAATTCTCGAGGAACCTGTGGGCATAGCCAAGCTGGTTGTAAGGCTGTGAAAAATCAGGAGCGATTTTCACTGCCTTGTCATACTCCTCGATGGCCATGGGGTATTCCTGTTGACCGAAATAGTTGGTTCCCAGAAGGGTGAGTGCGCGCTCATCGTTTGGGTAGGTCGAGACAAGTTTCTGGTAATAGTCTCTCTGTTGCATGGGGAATCCGTTGACCCCCGCCTGGACCCCGAGAATCCACAACCTTTCACCCTCGGAAGCCTTATCGACCAGGGCGACCGCCTCGTCGAGTTCCTCGAAAAATCCCTTCGCGCTGGGCTGGGAGAAAGCCGAAAATAAATGTGCCATGGCAAAATCGGGATCCTCTGCGATTGCGCGTTCAAAATATTGGAGAGCTTCCTGGGCCTGCAGCCTCTCCTGAAGGTCACGTCCCTCGAGGAAATATTTGAGCGCAGTATCCGATGAAGTTGTGATCGCGATCTTACCGTCTGGAGCCTTTGAACAGCCATTCGCTAACAGAAGAAGGCCGCCGATCAGCAGGACCAGCGAAATGGTGATGAAAATCTTGTGTTTCATGATATACTCCTTGTGCCATTCGGATGAGAGAGGGTTAAGTGCCACTATCCGGGGTCACTACCATATTACACATAGACCACCCCCTTTTCGAAGATTGATGTGAACACGATCAGGTCCAATCGATCGGTGCTCTGCTCAGATTTCCCAGATGTTCTCTGCTGGGAATTACTGAGTGGAGCCGCAGCTGGATGTAAGAAAGGATCGTCTGTATCAACGCAGTAGTCGAAATCTGCTCGAAACAACTGCTTTCAGCATTGTATATAAAATTTCAGCAAAATAGCACAAGCCTGGTTATCAATCTTTTATAAAACATAATTTGATAAATGTTTCACAGTTGCCTTACTCCTTCAATTTTTTTAAATTGAGGTGGCACTCGATGGATATTCTCAGCTATAACATACATATTGAGAGTGAGATCGCAACATTGATCACATATAGAACCACTAACGGTGAAATTGGAGTATCACATGCAAAGGTTCGAACTGATCGTTGTTGGTGGCGGAATTGGGGGTTCAGCCGCGACCTTGAGAGCTGCACAGTACCATTTGCCGGCAGTATGGATCCTCGGGGATAAAAAGACACGATTGGCCAGCCGCGCGGAGTATGTCAAAAACATAGACAACATGATCGGGATACACCCCGAGATAGTACTCGACAAAGTTGTAAAACTCCTGGAGGAAGAATATCCGGAGGCTGTGCAAAAGGTTGCAGAGGCTCGTATGGATATCTCAACGGTCGATATCATCGCTAACGCGAGAAGAAGGATCGAAAAGAATTTTGCCGGATATGTTACGATCGTCGAGCAGCGCGCTGAGGTGGCGTTAAAGATCGACGCGGGCTATCGTGTGTCCGTAACGGACGGTGGGACCTACGAAGGGGGCGCACTCCTTCTCGCTACAGGCGTGATGGACCGTCAGCCGGTGGTTTACAAGGAGAGAAAAGGTCGTGAACTGGCAGATATAAATTGGATCTTCCCATATGCCAATCAGGAGACCTTACTCTATTGTATCCGCTGCGAAGGACATCTCACCATCGGGAAAAAAGTTGGTGTGATCGGTTCCGGCAATTCAGCCGCTGAGGTCTCCCTGATGCTAAGAGAGCGGTATGGTTCAGAGGTCATTATCTTGACAGCGGGGGAGGAACCCTCGTGGAACCAGGAAAGAAACAGGTACATCGAGGCATACGGGATTCGTGTCGTCGAGGGAAAACTTGTCGATATTCATGGAGAAGACAAGGGAGCTACGCTGAAAGGATTTACCATTGAGGGTGGAGAAATGGTATCGTTAGACATCGCCTTCGTCTGTTTGGGATTGCACCGCATATACAATGAAATCGCGCGTTCCCTGGGAGCGCAACTCGAAGGTAGAGGCGAATCGGATGAGGTGCGTCACGTGATGATCGACACATACGGGGAAACGAGTGTACCGGACCTCTTTGTGGTCGGGGACATGGCCAGCCGGGAGGATGAACCCGTTATGAAGCAGATCTATACCGCACAGGAGTATGCCGTTCGTGCGGTCGACACCGTTGACAGGAGACGACGGCTCGAGGCTCGCGAGTCCGGTGTCGTTCCCTGCATCGATCCACAGACATGTTGCCGTAGTTAATCCCCGGATATTAATTCCTTCCTTGAGAATGACCCCTGCCCCGAGGAAACCGATCCCGGTGACAATTTGCGCTGCGATACGTCCCGGGTCTACCCTGGTTGTGCCGACGGAAGTGCCCGCGACAAAGCTCGACAGAACCATGAAGACCGAAAGGCACCTCTTACTCCCGACCAAAGGTGTTTTTCAACGCCTCGATCAAACCGTCCCTGTCACCATCTCTAACCCCGATTGTTTCGAACTTCAGGTCGAGATCTATCAGATCGGGATGCCGTTGTAACGGGCCTAACAAAAGCTCATCACCATGCGGATTGGCGAATAGACCGCCATGCAGGCCTACTTTGGTTGCCTGTGAGCCGAGCCTCTCGTATACGGCCTGGATATGATCGGCATATTCGTTGACTGCCCTGTCGACCAACCCCTTTGCTACGTTGTCCCCTTCGTGAGCCGCCCGGAGTACAATCTTCGAAAGGTCGGCGACCTTCTCGCTGGCGAAGACCTTTTGCTCGCCTTCCGGCTGGAGGATAGATGTTATTTGCTGGAGGTCCTCGAGCCCAAAACAGTCCTTGAGACGCTGGTAGAGAACTGTCGGTTCCTGCTTTCTCCCGTCCGCTATCTTGAGGACGGCATCGACGGCTCGCATCCCCAGATTATAACCTCCCATCTCTGAAAAGACCTGGTATCCATAACCACCAGCACGGGCTTCAATGCTGTCGCCCTGAGTCGACAGGTCCTTTCTGCCGAAACAGATCGATCCTGTTCCGGCTATCAACACGATCCCATCATCACCCAATGCCCTGAGAAGCAAGCCTGCATCGTGCATGACGGTGACGTTTGTTTTCTGAAAACCCTCGTCTTCGAAGGCACTTTCGATCTCACATCGGGTTTCTGGTGTTCCCGCTCCAGCGAAACCCCCAAGAACGAAACTCATATCCGGATCATCGATTTGAAAACGAGTCATGATCTCCCGGATCAACACACGAACGCCTGCCTTGCCAAGTTGCCTGTAGTTACCTGATCGCAGTAATTCATCTTGAATACCGATGGAAGTGTCCTTTTGGAGGTCTTCCTTATCACAGCAGACAATCCTGGTCTTCGAACCACCAGCGTCGATACCTATAATTTTAACCATTTTATCTTGGAAGTCCTCCTGCTGCCGATGGAGGTGGGGGGCTTAGTGTCACAACAGTAGCCGTAGTCACTTTGTTTTTCGCTGAGTGAATAAAAGACCCGACCAGGTGGTGTCGATGGCGCACACCTTGTAATCAACCAGGCCCGAAGCCAGTCCGACCCTGCGGACAGCGACCTGTGTCAGGTCACTTTTAATCCGGGAAGTCTTTTTCGGCCATACGATCCAGAGTCCCCTGCCTTCGGCCAGATTCACCATTCGCCCGATGCGGCGTTCGAGATCCTTCATAGATTTGATGAACCAGATCGTCAGATCGGGTCGTCCCCTGGAATGCCTGAGAAGTGTCACTCCTGGCGGTAATTTGCCGAGTGTTACCTCGAAGTCTTGCGGTGCAGTGACCAGTGCGACTGTAGAGTTCGGTTTAATGCCGAGCTTCTTCACCAGCGGGGTGCCCGAGTAACCGTCGAGGAGCGAGCGAGGAGCAACAGGATGCAAGGGTGGATTGGAAATGGCATGCTTCAGTGAACTTCGAATAGTGTCCCAGGTAGTATAGACCGCGTCCGGAAGGTGCTCCTTGATACGCTTTACTTTTTCCGGATCGCCATCGACAAAGACCAGGGGCACATATCGTGTTGCCTTGTAATGCCGAACGGCCAGTCCCATATCACGCCCCTGAGAGGGTAGACGGGACAGATCGATAACCACGGCAGATGGAGGGTTCTCCCTCAGTTCACGAAGGACTGCCGGAGCGATTGGATCGTATGCTACATCATATCCCGCTGAACGGAGCCTCTCAGCCCTCTCTTCGGCTTCAGTTTCTTTCCAGTGGATCAAGCGAATCCGTAACAATGTAACCTTTCACTCAACGCGTTTAGATTAATCCTCAATTACCTTATAGACCTTGTCTCCTTTTCTGACCTTTTCGGCTATTTTAAGGCCGATGCTGTCCCCTTCCCCGGCTTCTTCGACAGATTCATGCTCGATCTGCATAGATTCGATTTCTGACGTAAAATCTGTCGTATGCCCGACGAAGCGGAGCGTATCCCCTACAGAAATGGTCCCACCAGTGACCACGATGGCTGCGACAGAGATGTTTCCAAAGTAATTGGCGACGTAGCCAATTTCTTCCTCACTCATAGTGAACCCTCCTCCTTTGTGGGCTAAAAAAGGTCGCGAATCAGGTTTCTCACTCTCCGAGGACAATGATTATCAATCATCAAATTGGTTTTTCGATGGCTCGTTGATGCATGGTTCTGATACGAGCCTCTGAAGCCGTTTCCATGACCTGAGCACCATAATGGTCACCACTAAATACCACATCAGGCTCCCTTGTCAGTCGACTGGCGGATGTGAGTTGTTAAGCGACCGCCAGACTCAGGAGTATTCTGTTTGCTATGTGGGCTATGTCGTCTGTAGTGGAGTCTTCTTTCGAGTAATCAACTCCTCGACTTATTCATCACGAAAATAGTCTGTGTCATGCTAAGACATGACATACTTCAGGATTTCGACAACCTGTTGAGGCGTGCGAGCTGTAGCTTTTGCAGCTGCGTCGACTTCCTTGAGAGCGTGATCCAGCTCCTCTTCATGCAGGGTGATTATCGGCTTTTTCAATGCCGCCGTGTATCCCGCATCGAACGCGGCGTTCCATTGACGGTATTTAGGTCCAAATCGGACGACTACTACATCGGCCTGGTTGATAAGGGTTGACGTGCGAATCGAATTGATCCCCGCACCTTTTTGATCGCTCCAGAATGGAGATCGCTCATCACCCAGTATCCGGGTCCCACACTTATCACTCGCATCGTGGTCTGTGACCGGTCCGGTGAAAGAGATAGAGAGCCCGATATCCCCGGCTCCCTGCATGATCTCCTCCCGCCAGTTCGAGTGAATTTCTCCCGTGAGGTATACTTCCCAGGTTTTTTCTTCTATCACGCTCACTTTATCCTCCAATCTGGATTATAGTAATCAGAAGACTCTTCATAACGTTCTGTACCGAATCGAAAGTTTGACCGTTGTTGGATGGTGTGTTCAGATAAGTTCCCGTGCTGTAAATCTACTTACCCGAACGTTTCCTTTGATCCCTGATGTAGATCACCTTGGACCGTTTATTCTCTGACAGCCTGACATCTATTTCGAACAGCTTTACGGCCTGTACAAGTTCACCCAATTTCTTATAGCCATAGTTTCGAGGATCGAATTCCGGGGATTGTTTGGCGATGTTACTGCCAACGGTTCCCAGATGCGCCCAACCACTGTCATCCGATGCCGCTTCCATGGCGCTTCTGATCAGGGATACCAGCCTGGTGTTGCTCTTCAGTTCGGCGGATGTCTTTTTAACCACGGATCCGGCATCTTCTTCTAAACGGAGGACTTCTGTAAAAATGAATCTGTCGCAGGCAGACACAAAAGATTTAGGAGTTTTCCGCTCGCCGAAACCGTACACGACGAGACCTTCTTCCCTTATTCTGGCTGCAAGGCGTGTAAAGTCACTGTCACTGGAAACGAGACAGAACCCATCAAATCGCCTCGTATAAAGTAGATCCATTGCGTCTATTATCATCGCACTGTCCGTTGCGTTTTTCTTTACTGTGTACCGAAATTGTTGAATCGGCTGTATGGAGCATTCCAGTAAGACCGTCTTCCAACTGTTCAGGCTGGGTTTCGTCCAATCTCCATATATGCGTTTCACACTCGCGGTGCCGAATTTCGCGATTTCTGACATCAGTGCCTCGGTAATCGATGGCTGTGCGTTATCCGCATCGATCAGGACAGCAAGCATATCTTGTAACGGCTGTTCATCGTTCATAACGTTCACTCCTTAATAAAATGATTCTGTCGACCGACATAATCGCTCAACTCAGGTTTCATATAGGTAAACAGGATTGCTTCTCAAGTGATCACGATCGGGGTGGTTTTGAGCCTTTTCAACAAACAAATTAATAAAACTTACATTCCCGTCAAGAACACAGTTTAGGCCGTTTCTCTTTTCACCTAATTTGAGTGATTCTGTCGGGAAGAAATGTGCGGATATCTTGATGTGATAAGTCAGTCGAAGGCAG
>CAYTWO010000070.1:0-12554 GCA_964442125.1 uncultured Gemmatimonadota bacterium | reverse complement strand
TTCAAATCTCTTTCCTTGACAGGGGTATTGTGGACCGCTAAATTTTAGACCGTTCCACGATGTGGAAAATCGGGAGAAGCCTGTGAAACCGAAATACCCTGCATCCGTCCAGTCTATCGAGAGAGGACTGACTATTCTTGAAGAGTTGAGCTACGAGGTTGCCGGACTGGGGATTACCGAGTTGTCCAGGCGAACCGGGCTCCCGGCGAGTACCGTCCACAGGTTGTTGTCCGTATTCGTCAGGCGGGGATATGTTACTCGAGATAAGGGGCGATACTCCTATCGACTTGATACGAAATTCCTCGGTTTCGGTTTTCTTTCGGTGAACCTCTTTTGTGATATCTATCATGTCATGTGCGATCGGTTCGTGGACTGGATGATTGGAGGTGGGGTCGATGTTGTCTTTGTGAAGATCGATTCCAGGTCGTTTGCGGTCCGTGCGGACCACAACAAGGCCGGGAGTGGTGTTCTGCTGTTACCTGAGTTGGTGAGATCTCCTACAAGGATCTGCGGCGAGAATTACCGGAAGATGAGAGACGGGGAGTGTCGTTCTATGGCCCGGGATAGTAAAGGAGCCCTTTATAGAACCGATGAAGGCCGCGAGTCATGGTGTGCCTGTGTGCCGGTGAGTTCGAGAGAAGGAATAAATGGAGAGAACAAGATCGGAGCGGGTGGAAAGGGTAGTCTGGCATGGTCTGAGCTGGAGGATGTAATGTCGAGACTCCTGGAGACGAGGGAAGAGATCGGGAAGGTAAAAATCCAGGGAAGTCGGAATCTCGAACTGTCACTTTAGGTACTATTCAGGGAAGCTCGTTTTGATGTGAAGGAGACCAATGAAAGTTATTGTTGCGAAGACAGCTGGTTTCTGCTGGGGGGTGAAGAAGGCGATTCAGCTGGTCCTGGATGAGGTGGATAAGAGTGAAGCTCCAATTTTCACGCTTGGACCGTTGATTCACAATCCTCAGACCGTTGAACACCTTCGGAAAGAACATATGGTATGCCCGGTCGACAGGATAGATGAAGTCGACGAAGGGATATTGACAATCAGGACACACGGCGTTCCTCCATCTGTAGTTACAGAGGCTGAAGAAAGGGGGCTCAAGGTACTCGATGCGACGTGTCCTTTCGTTTCGAAGATTCAACGGCATGCCAGAGATCTCGTGAATGAGGGTTATCGACTCCTGATCATCGGAGAGCGTGATCACCCCGAGGTGAAGGGCATACAGGCATACAGCAAAGGTAAGGGTACTATCATCGAATCGATTGAAGATGTGGAGAAGCTTGGACCCCTGACACGTGTAGGGGTAATAATTCAGAGCACTCAGGACGCAAAGAAGGTAGACAAGATAATTTCTGAACTCCTCTCCCGGTCTGCTGAAATGAAGATCTTCAATACGATATGCAATGCCACCACCGAACGCCAGTCAGAGGTGAGGGACCTGGCCAGAGCTGTCGATGTCATGGTGGTGGTGGGTGGTTTTAACAGTGGGAATACAAGCAGACTTGCGGCGATATGCAGGGAGATAGGGGTCCCGACCTATCATATCGAGACATCATCAGAGATCAAGGAAGAATGGTTCGCGGGCATCGAAACCTGTGGTTTGACAGCCGGGGCTTCGACCCCTGATTCATCAATCGAAGAGGTGAAGGAATCCCTCGAAAAGATCGGTGGCAGGAGTGAATCATCTCCACACGATAGCCAGACAGTATCGAGGGTAAAGGGTGAACAAGACTAAACTTGGCATTAAGTCCTTGAGAAAGGTTGAGTTACAATCATCCTGTGTATACGGTCCCGTTCAATCGAGGAGGCTTGGACAATCTCTGGGCATCAATCCGTTGCCTGCCGGGATAAAGGTCTGTTCTTTCGACTGTCTGTACTGTCAATATGGCTTTGAAAAGCCCGTTGGGGGAAGAGAGAGTGTCTCGAGTGATATCTTCCCGACGGTGTCAACGGTGCTGGATCAACTCGAAAGTCGTGTTAATCGATTTCAGGGGAGTATCGACGCGATCACGTTTTCCGGGAATGGAGAACCGACACTCCATCCCGATTTTTTGGGGCTGGTAAGAGGAACGGTAAAGATACGAGACCACTACCTGCCCAAATCGAGGGTTGTTCTCCTTTCCAACGGGACAACGGTACGTGACGAGGAGATTCAGGAAGCTATCAAATTGATCGATGACCCGATCGTGAAGCTGGATGCGGGTGATAAGGACCTGTGGTTTGCGATCAACAGACCGGAGAGAGGGATTGATCTCGATGATATCGTCTCGGTGATGGCTGTGATTGATCACATCATCGTACAAAGCCTGTTTTTCAAGGGTGATGGTGACGGTGTCGAGGGAAATATTTCAGGAGATAGCATTGACTCATGGTTATCCGTAATAGAAGAGATTCAGCCCAGATATGTTCAGATCTACACCCTCGACCGAACACCGGCAATGGACAGTATCAAGCCCGCCCCTAAGGTAATCCTCAGGGGAATTCAATCCTCCCTGGAGAAGATGGGGATCGGGGGATGTATTTTTTAACTGCTTAATGCAGACAGTGTAGAACCAATCGGAGGTTCAATAGTGACCTGGGACAAGGAAAGATATCGGAGAGAACGCGAGGAGTGGTTCAAAGAGTTCGAAGGCCTGAAGGAACGCGATGCCGATTTTACCACACTCTCCGGCCTGGAGATCAAATCCGTCTATCTTCCTGAGGACTTGGAGGTGAAAGATTTTTTTGACAAGATATCGTTCCCGGGAGCTTACCCCTATACGAGGGGAATCCATCACAATATGTACAGGGGTCGCCTGTGGACGATGCGTCAATTCTCTGGTTTTGGCACACCATACGACTCTAACCAGAGATATAAATACCTGCTGGATAAGGGCCAGACAGGCCTTTCGGTGGCCTTCGATTTACCGACGTTGATGGGGTATGATTCCAATCATCCGCGATCACTGGGCGAGGTTGGCCGGTGTGGTGTAGCTGTCGATTCATTGGCGGACATGGAAATCCTTTTTGATGGGATCCCTCTCGATCAGATCAGCACCTCGATGACGATAAACGGACCTGCAGCGATCCTCCTCGCCATGTACGTAGCGGTCGCTGAGGAGAACGGAATATCAAGGGATAAACTCCGTGGAACCATTCAAAACGACATACTGAAGGAGTATATAGCACAGAAGGAATGGCTGTTCCCACCGGTTCCTTCGATAAAGGTCATCACCGACATCATGGAATACTGCGCAGAGAATCTCCCTCAATGGAACACGATCAGTATCAGTGGATATCATATCAGGGAGGCGGGAGCGACGGCCGTTCAGGAACTTGCATTTACGCTGGCTGACGGATTCACATATGTCGAGGCGGCGATTGAGGCTGGGCTGGATGTCGATAAGTTTGCCCCGAGGTTGTCGTACTTTTTTAATTCTCATCTCGACTTTTTCGAAGAGATCGCGAAGTTCCGTGCCGCAAGGAGGATATGGGCGAAGAGGATGAAAGAAAAGTATGGAGCTAAAAGTCCACGGTCCTGGCTGCTTCGTCTACACACCCAGACAGCCGGTTGCAGCCTGACGGCTCAACAACCCGAAAATAATATCGTCCGGACCGCCTTTGAAGCGCTCGCGGCTGTCCTTGGAGGGACCCAGTCACTTCACACCAACTCTATGGATGAGACGCTTGCGCTGCCAACCGAGAAGGCGGTGAAGATTGCCCTGAGGACCCAGCAGATCATCGCCTTTGAAAGTGGCGTGGCGAACACCGTTGATCCGTTCGCTGGTTCCTATTTTATGGAGTCACTCACGGATAAGATGGAAGGTGAAGCGGAGAAGTATTTCGAAAGGATCGATGAAATGGGTGGCGTCGTTGCCGGAATCGAAAAGGGATTCTTCCAGCGCGAGATAGCAAGGTCGGCCTATCGTTACCAGCGTGACCTGGAAGAGAAAAAGAAGTTTCACGTGGGAATCAATGAGTTTGTCGATGAGGATGAAGAGGTAGATATCCCCATACTCAAGATCGATCACGAAGTGGAGAAAAAGCAGTGTCAGTCGCTTCAGGAAATCCTGGACAAGAGGGACAGTGATGAAGTGCAGAGAAGACTCAAGGTCCTGGAGGAGGGGGCTCTGGTGGGAGATAACGTGATGCCGCTGATACTGGACGCTGTGAAATCGTACGCGACGATCGGTGAGATTTCGGATTGTCTAAAAAGTGTATACGGAGAATACAGAGAAAAGCCCGTCTTTTAAAGGATGATAAAATGACGATAATCGAGAGTGCCAGGAGCGGAGAGGTCACTGAGGAGATTCGGGTCGTTGCCGAGGATGAGGGGATCGATGCGGACGAGCTGAGGTACAGGGTAGCCCGCGGTGAAGTGGTCATTCCGAAGAACATGAATCACGATTTCATACCGCGTGGAATCGGGAAAGGTCTTCGAACGAAGACCAATGCCAATATCGGGACGTCACCGAACCACCGCGTCATCGAAGAAGAGCTCGAGAAGCTGAGAGTCGCCCAGGATGTGGGTGTCGACAGTATCATGGACCTCAGCACGGGAGGGGACCTGGATCTCATCAGAAAGGAGCTCCTGTCGAATTGTAAGGTGATTTTCGGTACAGTCCCGATCTATCAGGCTGCATGTAATATTGCCGCAAGGCAGATACCTCTCGAGAAGATGGAGCCAGACTCGCTCTTTGACGTGATAGAGAGTCATGGTGAGGATGGGGTCGACTTCATCACCGTCCATTGTGGGGTGACAAGGAACTCACTCTCCATGCTCGAATGGGATGCCAGGGTTGGTGGTGTCGTAAGCAGAGGGGGAGCGATACTTGCCAAGTGGATGTCGGCTAATGACATGGAGAACCCGCTCTATGATCAGTTCGACCGCCTTCTCGAAATAGCGCGGAGGTACGATATTACACTGAGCCTGGGCGATGGTTTGAGACCCGGAGCGATTGCCGACGCGACAGACAGTGCACAGCTGGCGGAGCTGCTGGTCCTCGGGGAGTTGACGGGAAGAGCGCGCGATGCAGGAGTCCAGGTGATGATCGAGGGGCCGGGGCATGTTCCCCTCGGCCAGATCGAAGCCAACGTGAAGCTGGAAAAAAGGGTTTGTGATGGGGCTCCTTTCTATGTCCTTGGACCTCTTCCAATTGATATAGCTCCAGGTTACGATCATATCACGGCGGCCATTGGGGGGGCAATCTCCGCGGCATCCGGCGCCGACTTTTTATGCTACGTCACACCTGCTGAACACCTCAGGCTCCCAACCATAGCAGACGTGAGGGAAGGGGTTATTGCCAGCCTGATCGCTGCAAATTGCGGTGATGTTGCAAAGGGTGTAAAGGGGGCCTGGGAAAGGAACCGCGATTTTTCGGTGATGAGAAAACGCCTCGATTGGGAAGGAATGTACGAAAACGCACTCGATCCCGGGAAAGCGAGAGAATATAGAAAAATGAGCGAGGCCTACGACAAAAACATCTGCACGATGTGTGGTTCGCTTTGCGCGGTCCACATCGACAATGTGAAGGATAACAGGAAACAGAATCTGCAGATAATAAGGGAGAGGGATGAGACTGACCGATAGAGACTTTGCTGACCTCCACATCCATACGAATTATTCAGATGGCGCCTTATCACCTGAGGAGATCGTTGGGAGGGCTTTAGGTGCCGGGCTCAAGGCGATCAGCATAACTGATCATGACTGTATCGATGGCGTGGAGATCGCGGTGAAGGAGGGGGAGAAATATGGACTTCAGGTGTTGAGCGGGGTAGAGATAAGTGTCAGTGCAATGGAACAGGACGTGCATCTCCTCGGCTATCTCATCGACACCCGAAACAGGACATTGGTGGAGTACCTTGATCATTTTAAGGATACGAGGGCCGAAAGGGCACGGAGTATTGTAAAAAGATTGCACGAACTCGGCCTTAATCTTAATCTTTCTACCGTGTTGAAAATTGGTGGAGAGGGTAGTGTCGGGAGGTTGCACATCGCAGAAGCCCTGGTGCTGGATGGATTGTGTGAAAATACCGACGTCGCCTTCAGCAAATATCTGCGAGATGGAGGACCGGCTTTTGTGGAAAAATACAGGATCCCCGCTGACAGGGGGATAGAACTCATACATCAGGCGGGAGGTTTGACGGCACTCGCTCACCCTGGTTTTTATAATGATGAAAAGCTGATGACCTGTCTATTTGAGAATGGTCTGGATGGTCTGGAAGTGTATAATCCTAAACATAACCAGCTCCAGGTCTTTCGATTTCAGAAGATCGTCGAGGCTTACAAAGGGATTGAAAGTGGTGGAAGCGATTTTCACGGCGGGAAAGGAAAAATCGCACCGCTCGGAAGGTTCAAAATTCCGTATTCAATCGTTGCAAAGATGATGGAGTTCGGCCCAAGGAGTCGAGAAGTCTCCAGACACTTGAACAATGTCCGTGAATCGAGGTAAATCATGTTGAAAGCAGGTCAGATAAAAATGGGGATAGCAGTGGTCGTCATAGTTTCAGCGATCCTGTATCTCGTCTTTGCAGGCTTTGAGAAATCAATGGTCTATTACCTGACCGTCAGCGAACTCAAGGCCCGGGGGAGTGAAATGTATGGAGAAGGCGTCAGGGTGAGTGGGAATGTCGAAGAAGGGACCATCGAGTCGAATCAAATGAGCATGGAACATAGATTCGTTATCACCTCTGAAGGAGAAAAACTCCCTGTTCTTTACAGGGGAATCACACCGGATACGTTCATGGAAGGTGTAGAGGTGGTCGTAGAAGGAAAATATGGACCATCAGGAATTTTTGTGGCAGAGAACCTTCTTGCGAAGTGTCCCTCGAAGTACGAGGGTGTGGGTTCGGAAGAGGAAGAAGCTAGAGGTCTTTGACCCGGTTGGAAACCATCCTCTTTGATATCGGTTTAGAAATGGAGTCGTTATCTTGATCGAAATAGCAAATGTCAGCCTGGTCCTGGCATTAATTTTCTCTATTTATGGCATTATTTTATCGCTTTACGGAGCTGGTGAGCAGAAATCCCACTTGATGGCTTCTGCCGAACGATCACTATATGCCGTCTTTGGTTATATCGTCCTGGCGTCCATCTGCCTGGTCATATTCCTCACGGCATCAGATTTTCGTCTCGAATATGTTGCGAGTTATACCAGCAGTACCCTGCCACTCTTTTACAAAATCTCCGCATTCTGGGCCGGACAGAAGGGCTCTCTACTTTTCTGGTCATTACTCCTCATGGCCTTTTCGTCACTGGCCATTTACCAGAACAGGAAACGGAACCATGATCTCCTTCCACACCTGATCGTGATCTTCCTCTCGATCAATCTCTTTTTTCTTATACTCCTTCTGTTCGTGAGCAGTCCCTTTGAGACTCTCCCCTTTCCGCCACAGGAGGGAAGGGGGCTCAACCCGCTCCTTCAAAATCCCGGAATGGTTTTTCACCCGCCGACCCTTTACGTGGGCTTTGTAGGTTTTGCCATTCCGTTTGCCTTTGCAATGGCGGCGATCATCAATCGGAGGCGTGATAACGACTGGATTCGTTCCACGAGACGCTGGACGCTGTTTGCATGGGTCTTCCTGACGCTCGGTAATCTCCTCGGGGCTCAATGGGCTTATGTCGAGCTTGGTTGGGGTGGATACTGGGCATGGGACCCGGTTGAAAACGCGGCTATCATGCCGTGGTTTACCGGCACGGCTTTTCTTCACTCCGTGATGATCCAGGAAAAAAAGAACATGCTGAAGGTGTGGAATATAATCCTGATCATCACCACCTTTCTGCTGACAATTTTCGGGACGTTCCTCACTCGGAGTGGTGTCATTTCATCGGTTCACGCGTTTACCCAGTCGGGTATTGGATCCTTTTTCGTGGTCTTCATGGTCATAATCGGCGTTTTTTCTTTTGGGTTCCTCTTCAAGAGGTTGGATCTCCTCAGGTCCCGAAATCAGTTCGACTCATTTATGTCGAGGGAAAGCATGTTTCTCTTCAATAATCTCATCCTGCTGGGTGGGGCCTTTGCGGTATTGTGGGGCACGGTCTTCCCGATGATTTCTGAAGCGGTAAGGGGGGTTCAGATCACTGTGGGACCACCATTTTTTAACAAGATAATGATACCGATCGGAATCGTTCTCCTCCTGTTGATAGGTGTGGGTCCGTTGATCGCCTGGAGAAGGGCTTCCCTGGGTAACCTGAGGAAGAATTTCCTGATCCCGCTTATCCTGACCCTGGGCTCGGGAGTGGTCCTCTACTATTACTTCAGCGTTCATGGATATTATCCATTACTCTCTTTCATGATCGTGGTCTTTGTAATAATTACCATTATTGTTGAATTCTACCGCGGAACCGGCGCAAGGAGAAGATCGACCGGTGAAAATCTATTTCAAGCCTTTGTTTCACTGATCTGGAAGGGGAAAAGGCGTTATGGGGGCTACATAATCCATCTCGGGGTTGTTTTCATATACATGGGGATCACCGGCTCTGCATTTAAGATTGAGACTGAGAAGGCCATGAGTCCCGGTGATGTACTGGAGATAGAGAACTACACTATTCGGTATGAGGGACTGAAGAACCGGGCGGATCAGCACAAGACCTCCGTCACGGCGACCTTGCAATTGTACAACCATAGCGAGTTGGTTAAAATCCTCAAGCCTCAGAAGAACTTCTATCACCAACCGGAACAGCCCACCACGGAAGTTGCAATCTATTCGACGCTCGAAGAGGATGTGTACGTGATCTTTGCGGGTTTTGAAGAGGATAACGCGACTTTCAAGGTCCTGATCAATCCATTGGTTTTGTGGTTGTGGATCGGAGGTTGGATAATGGTTATCGGGACGGTTATCGCCATCTGGCCCGATCGAAAAGAAAAACGGAGAGAGGAGGTGAGATATGATATCGAGGCTTAGAGCTACTTGTGCTGTCCTTGTCTGGCTGTCGTTGACGACCTTTCCACCTCACCTGAATGCTGAAGCGGATATGGCTGTCATCGAAGGAACAGTGATCTGCACCTGCGGTTGCCCCAATATGGTCCTTAATACATGCATGTGCGGGCACGCCGATGAGATGAGAGCGGAAATCAGGGTCCTCATCGATGAGGGAAACAGCGAAGAAGAGGTTATCCAGATACTCATTCAGCGGTACGGTGAACGAATCCTTGCCGAACCCAAGGCAGAGGGATTTAATCTGGCGGCCTATGTAGCTCCATTCCTGGCCTTGCTTTTCGGGGGTGTACTTCTCGTCGCCCTTATAAGGAGATGGAAACGGAACAGCGGTGAGGTAGCCGAGGATAGACTCCCGAGCCGGGAGCTGGAGGGTGATGACCCTTACGCGCAGAAACTCAAAGAAGAACTGGACGCCTTTGAGGATTAAGAGAGGGAATAGGATTTGAGATGGAACTTATATTGATTCTATTATTGACGCTGGGCGGGTTGTTTTATATCGGATATCCCCTCTTTTCCGATGAAGAGAGGTGGAGGATATCAACCAGGAAAATCCCATCACGAGTCGAGGAACTAAAGGCAAGAAAAGGACTGGCGTTGTCGGCGATCAAGGAACTCGAGTTTGATTACCAGACGGGCAAATTATCCCCCGAGGATTACGGCTCTCTCAGGTCCCGTTACGAGGGAGAAGCTGTCGAATCTATGAAGCTTCTCGATGGCCTTCAAAAAGGGGGGAAGAAGTTCAAGACGAAAAAAGGAAGAGAAGGCAAGTTGATCTGCTCATCTTGTGGTGAAGAGGTCCCTCCCAGCAGCCAATATTGCTCGAACTGTGGGACCAGGTTTACCGGAGAGAACGACCCATCCTGAGGAGAGCGAGATAGTGCAAGGAACCGCCCTATCTAACGTGATCATTGAGGTGAATGGGCTTACGAGGAGCTTCGGAAAAATAGTTGCACTCGAGTGCATCGACCTCAACCTCAGAGAAGGAGAGTTTCTCACGGTCTTTGGTCCCAACGGAGCAGGCAAGACGACCTTGATTGGAGTCCTCTCCACGCTCGTCAAACCAACCTCGGGGAAAATTCTGTTCTTCGGAAAATCGGTAAAGGACGATTCCAACCATCTGAGACGATCGATCGGGGTTATAGAGCACCAACCTCTCCTTTATAATCGGCTCACGGCTCTGGAAAACCTTAAGTTTTACGGCAGGATGTATGGTATAGATCCTCTGGAGGAGAGGATCGAAGAGGTCCTCGAAGAGGTCCATCTGCTGGAGAGAGCGAACGACATATCTGGGACATTTTCGAGGGGGATGCTGCAACGGTTGTCCATAGCACGGGCAATGCTACATCAGCCCTTGGTTTATCTCCTCGATGAACCCTATTCCGGTCTTGACCAACATTCCGGAGACAGGCTTCGAGACATGCTCGCGAAGTTAAAATCGCAGGGCAAGACAATTTTGATGACAACGCACAACATGGAGAGAGGCTTTGAATTGAGCGACCGTAACGTTATCATGGTGAATGGGAAAATTGAGTACGACACACCCGGCGAAGGCATTGACGTCGATACAATCAGGGGAATCTATTACGGGTTAATATGTGAAAAGGAAGGATCGACCTCTTGAAAGGTGTCATGGCGATCCTCTGGAAAGATATCATCACTGAGGCCAGAACACGGGAGATGGTGAATTCGATGTTTATATTCGCCATCTTGATCATCGTAGTCTTTCAATTTGCATTCAGCCCCGGAACAGAGAGGATCTATGAGGTTGCATCGGGAGTTCTCTGGGTCGCTTTTCTCTTTGCCGGAATACTGGGTCTGAATCGTTCATTTGCCCTTGAAAGAGACAGAGGGTGCCTCAGGGGGCTTCTGTTATGTCCAGTCGACCGGTCCTCTATATACCTTGGCAAGGTTGTAGGGAACTTGATCTTCATAATGACAGTGAACATTATTACACTGGTGGTCTTCGTCATCTTTTTCAACATCTCCGTGTTTCAGGTACTGGGGAAGTTAATGGCCATCATATTCCTGGCAACAATAGGGTATTCCGCGGTCGGTACGCTTTTCTCGGCTATTTCATGCAACACCCGTATGAGAGAGGTAATGCTTCCTGTTTTGATGTTACCGATCATGGTTCCGGTAATCATTGCAGCGGTCAAGGCGACTGTATGTCTCCTTTCAGGTGGTTCTCAGACTGATTTTCTTTTCGGTATCAGACTTATAGGGGTTTTCGATGCTATTTTCCTTGTTGTTGCCATCGTGGTCTTCGATTACATAGTAGAGGAGTAAATGGACGGGACAAAACGTAATAACATCAGAAAAATCTTCTCATTGGCGGATTTTGGGGGTTATCTGATTCTTCCGATTTTGCTGGTTTCACTGTACATGATCTTCTTTTACGCCCCCATAGAAAAACAGATGGGGATCGTACAAAAAATATTCTATTTTCATGTCCCTATCGCGTGGTCTACGTTCCTGGCCTTTTTCTTCGTCTTTTTGAACAGTGTCATGTTCCTGTGGAAACGGGAACGATCCTATGATATAATGGCCCATGCAGCGGCAGAGGTCGGTGTTGTATTCTGTACCCTTGTCCTGATAACGGGACCCATTTGGGGAAAATCGGCCTGGGGAGCGTGGTGGACATGGGATTCCCGGTTGACCACAACACTCATCCTCTGGCTGATCTTCATAGCGTATCTCATGCTTCGGCAATATGGCGGAGAAGAGAGTCAACTCTCACGTTTCTGCGCGGTCCTGGGTATAGTGGGCTTTTTTGACGTTCCCCTGATTTATCTCTCGGTTAAGTGGTGGAGGACACAACATCCACCTCACTTTATTTTGACCAAAGCGGAGTCCGGATCGACCCTGGAGCCTGAAATGTTTCATACCCTGATGGTTTCTCTCGTGGCGATGACCCTCCTCTTCCTCTATATCCTTTCCAGAAGAATTGTGTTGTTCGAATTGAGGGATGAAGTGGATAGTGTGCGTAGAACGATCAGGGATTGATAAGGAGATAAAGGAGAGCGATAATGGAGAGTTTCAATTACTTTTTCGCTGCCTATGTGATCATCTGGATCGTGATATTCATGTACCTGTTTCGCATCTCGAGGAGTGAAAAGAAGATCCAGAGAGAACTGATGGAACTGAATCGGCTTGTAACGCGATCCGATAAGAATATGGGTGCTCGCTGATCACCCTTCACCGTTCCCTTAGATTGGAGATGAGGATGGAGAAGCTAAAGTTATACCTCATTACGGATGTTACATCATCTCCCTGCTGGTTTCTTCAAGCTGCAAAAAATCCGGAGGAGGCGATCATGAAGTGCATCAATGACAAGATGTGCCCGATTGCCAAGGATATGCACAGTAGCTGTAAAGCGGAAGAGATAAAGATTTCGGGATATGACATACAGGTTGTTCCTAAGTAGTCCTATTCATAAATACGATGGCATTCGACCAACGATGCATCCCGATCCACCGCGTTGCTCGTCGGTTAAATACCGCTGCGGGTATTCGCCCTCCTCGCGCCTTGTGGTTCGGGCGCCTCGACGGTATCGGTGCGTCACCGTATTTATGAACAGGACTACAAGTAGTCCTACCTGATTTTTTGTCAGATGAGTCTTTGCAATTTCCTCTCCCAT
>CAYTWO010000069.1:0-13016 GCA_964442125.1 uncultured Gemmatimonadota bacterium | reverse complement strand
TGTTATAAGGAGCATTTAAATGGAAAGCTACTTCCAGAAAATCAACACTTCATCAGGTACAGATGATGAAAAGGTTAATCTCAACAGGTACGTCGAGATAATCAAGAAGAGAAAGGGGTGGGCGGCTCTCGTATTTTCGATGGTCTTCTTCCCGGTCCTCGTTGTTACGGCTTTGAAGTCGTTCTCGCCGGTTTACGATGCAACTACCACGATCTGGATCAATTCCCCGAGAGATGCGACCTCCTTCTTTTCCCCCTCGGCAATACAGAACGAAGGTTTGATACAGGTCTTACGGAGTCGAACCTTTGCCGAAAAGGTCGTCCAGCAACTGGGCCTGGTCGTTCGGCTCGAAACCGAGGAACCAAGTCTCTTCGAGAAGATCGTCGCGATCGCTATGAATGGAGATTCGGCAGACAGCCTTAAACTCACCAGGGAATCAATTTTTAAGGATATTGCCGTAAGTGAGGTTTTAATAGAACCGGGTGATTACGAGATCCATATGACGGGAGAGGGGTTTTATTATCTCTACAGGCTCGACGAGGAGCTTGGTGATACTTTGCTGGCGAGCGGACCGTCCTACGATCTCTTCGATGAAGGATTGAGAAACAGTGGTATTCATATCTGGCTGAACGAAGAACTCGAAAATCTCTCACCACTGCGATTGGCTTTCATCGTGAAGGGGTATCGGAAAACGGTAGAAGATTTTATGGATAACACGGTCGTGCACCTCGACGACTCGGGGAGTTTTTTGACCCTGACGATGTCAGATGGCGATGCGAACCTCGCGACGAAGATGGCGAACACGCTCGCTCAAATGTTCGTCGATTACAGTCTCTCGACCAAGAAAGAACAGCTTCGTACGACTTTGGAAATACTCGAGGACCAGCTCGATGTGGCCTCGAAGGTCCTTGGAGAGTCTGAGGGGGCGATCAAGGAATACAAGGAGAAGACAGGCATCGTCAGCCTTGATGCGGAGGTGAAGGAGAGGATAGAGAAACTCGCCGAAGCTGAAACCTCCCAGAGGAGGATGATCGAAGAGAAGGAGAAGGTTCAGGACTATATGGACAGGATGATGCCAGATGTCCCTGAAGATGTTAAGGAGGAGGCATATCTCGAGCTGATCTCCTACCCGTGGTCCATTCACACACCAAACCTCGAGATATTACAGGAAGAATTGGTTGGATTGAGAGGGACCAGGAACGAGCTTTCGCTCAAGGTGACGGAGAACCACCCGGACTATCAGGAGGTCAAGGCCCAGATTAAACAGGCCCATGAACGGATCTATGAAGCGGGACTGAATCTGGCGAAGAGGTTCAACGAGGAGATCGATTTCATGGGCAGGATTATGGCGGCTCTCAGGGCTGAGCTCAATGACCTTCCCACTGAGGAACTGACCCTTGCCAGGCTATCGAGGGAGAGGAAGGTTAATGAGAACATCTATACGCAGGTCGTGACCAAGTTCAAAGAGGCTCAGATAGCGGAAGCAGCCGAGATCGGTGATGTCAGCATCCTTGACCCGGCCATTGAGCCGCAGCTTCCAACAAACAGTAACAATAGAATGAAGGTTATGTTTATAGGCCTGTTCATGGCATTGACCCTCGCGACCTTCGCTGCTTTTATAATAGAGTACCTCGATACAACGGTCAAATCGGAGGATGATGTCAAGTCGAATTTGAAGATTACCGTTCTTGGGGTTTCTCCGCTCATCGAGTTTGATGAAAAGTATGAATACCTCGATTATAAAAAAGCGAAGGAGGTCGATTCGATCCTGGTGACCCACGATTACTCTCCAACTCCCATCGGTGAGGCATATCGTGCGCTGAGAACCAACCTCATGTTTTCCAGGAGGACCGGTCACAACCAGACACTGATGATTACCAGTCCTACCCCGGGTGATGGGAAATCGTTCACGATCTCTAACCTTTCCATCACTATGGCCCAACAGGGCGCCAGGGTCCTTCTGGTCGATGCGGATCTGAGAAGGGGTGTCCTGCACAACACGTTTGCCTGTCAGAAGAGTCCAGGCCTGACAGAGATCCTGACGTCACGTTCCCACCTGATGGAGGCGCTGAACGAGACGCACGTGCCCAACCTGTTCCTGGTGAGCTGCGGCAATCTGATCCCGAACCCATCGGAGCTTCTCGGTTCATCCAGGATGATGGATTTTTTCCACGAGGTCAGAGAACGATTTGACGTCATTTTTTTCGACACGCCCCCGCTGGCGACCGTCACGGACGCAACGGTTCTGGGTTCTCAGGTGGACGGCGTGGCGGTTGTCTTACGCTCGGGGAAGACAGACTTTCGGGTAGCCCAAAAGGGCATCGAGTACCTTGAAAACGTCTCTGCCAACATAATAGGCGTCATCTTGAACGGTGTCCAGGTGGAAGCCAGCAAATATAAGTACAGTTATTATCACTACTAAGTGGTTCTGTTCATAAATCGAAAGGGCAGATCAGCGTGAAAGAGATCGTGGTAACAGGAGGAGCCGGTTTTATAGGCTCTCATCTGTGTGACGCACTCGTCGGGAAGGGACATAGGGTCGTCTGTATCGACAACATGGACGATTATTACTCTCCACTGCAGAAGGAAGCCAATATCAAGGAGCTCAGAAAGAGGGAAGGCTTCACCTTTCTGAAAGGGGATATCCGTGACGGGGATTTCATCGTTTCAGTGTTCAACAAGAGAGAGATAGGATCGGTCGCCCACCTGGCAGCCAGGGCGGGTGTGAGGGCTTCAATCGCGTCTCCACTCCTTTACACGGATGTCAATCTCAACGGAACCATGAACCTCCTTGAAGCGTCGAGGATGTATGGAGTAAGGAGATTTGTGTTTGCGTCATCCTCCTCTGTCTATGGAAAAGTTTATGGAGGTCAGTCCTTCGACGAGGAAATGGATGCGGATCATCCCGCCTCGCCGTATGGTGCGACAAAAAGAGCGGCAGAGTTACTGAGCTACTCCCATCACCAGATATATGGCCTCTCGATAGCAATCTTGCGCCTCTTCACCGTATATGGACCGAGACAGAGACCGGAGATGGCCATTCACAAATTCACGCGCCTGATAGAGGAAGGCAGGGAGATACCCATCTATGGAGACGGCACCTCTTTGAGAGATTATACCTTTGTGGATGACATTGTCCTGGGTATCCTCGGGGCTTTATCCAATGACAACGGTTTTGGAATCTATAACCTCGGTAATTCCAATCCTGTAGAATTGCTGGAAATGGTCCGCTTCATCGAGAAGCGTCTCGGCAAGGAGGCTAAAATACGCTGGCTTCCAGAACAGCCTGGAGACGTCCCCATGACATTTGCAAACAATCAGAAAGCTCGCGATCATTTCGGTTTTTCTCCGAGAGTAAATATCGAAGAGGGAATCAGAAAATTCATTGATTGGTATGAGGAGACCCAGAGGGATCCATCTCAAGACGTTCAACCGATCCGGGGGGGTTCGTGTTAAGGCAACAGGCAAAACGATTCATTATAATTCAGCTCCTGATAGATACGCTCTGTATCGCCATTGCATTCTTTTTATCGTTCAGTCTGAGAGATACAAGCTTCTTCGTTTCACTATCAGCTGTAGATTCGGGCATTGCCCAGCTCGATGTGTACATGTGGATCCTGCTTATTCACACTCCACTTCTTGTCATGATTCTGCGGGAGAACGGGGCGTATAATCCCAGGGAGACCCTCTCTTTATTCGATCTTGTCTGGGTGCTCTTCAAGTCGATCCTTTTGTCAATGCTTGCCCTTGGTACCGTCCTCTATTTCATGCAGTACCACTATGTAAGCCGTCTCTTCATTCTTCTGATAGGAACGATAACCTTCCTGGTATTGATTGCGGAGAGGCTGATTTATCACGAGGTCGTGAAAGCGGTACGCATGAAAGGTCATAACACACGGAACGTTCTGATCGTAGGATCGGGTCCGAGAGCAAGGGGATTCACCCGATTGATCCTGAAACATAGCGAATGGGGTTTGAGGATCATCGGCTATGTAGACGACGATCCAAGGGAGGAGGACGTGAAGGTGCTTCATGGCCGGATAATTGGAACGATCAATGATATCCCTTCGCTGGTACGGGAAATAGTCATCGACGAGGTGGTCGTCGCTATTCCCCGGAGGTTCCTGAACAGGATGGAAGACGTCGTCCACATTTGTGAAGAGACCGGGATCGAAACCACGATCCTTGCGGACCTGTATGATACGATGATTGCCAACACCCATCTCTCCTTTATTGACAACACCCCTCTGCTGACATTCTCGACGGTACCCGCTCAAGAATGGAAACTCCTCGTCAAGGCAATGATCGACATAATTGGTGCGGCATTTCTCCTCTTCGGGCTTGCTCCGCTCCTCATCACGATAGCCATCGCTATCAAGATGACTTCCAGGGGATCGATTCTCTACCGTCAGAGGCGGATCGGACTTCATGGAAGAGAGTTCATGCTCTTCAAATTCAGATCCATGTACGTTGACGCGGATGAAAAGCAGGTGGAACTCCAGCACCTGAACGAGATGACGGGGCCCGTCTTCAAGATACAAAAAGATCCAAGGGTGACGAAAATAGGCCGGATCATCCGTAAGACCAGCCTGGATGAACTTCCACAGCTTCTCAACGTTGTCAGGGGAGAGATGAGCCTGGTAGGACCCAGACCGCCGGTACCTCAAGAAGTCGATCAATATATGAGGTGGCAGCGTCGTCGTCTGAGCATGAAGCCTGGGATTACATGTATCTGGCAGGTAAACGGGAGAAACAAGATCGGTTTCGAGGAATGGATGAAACTCGATCTGCAATATATCGATAACTGGTCACTTGGATTGGATTTCAAGATTCTGTTCAAGACTGTACCGGTAGTCTTGTTTGGGTATGGAGCCAGCTGAGTGCCGCGTTTCATGGATATGATGGCAATTATTAGAGGGGAAACGGTCCGGATTAGAAGTCGGTTGAAAGGGAAGGAGATTATTCATCATGCATATCTGTATGGTCGGAACGGGATATGTCGGCCTTGTCAGCGGTGCCTGCTTTTCCGAGTTCGGTATTGACGTGATCTGCGTCGACAATGTCAAAGAAAAGATCGATATGCTGAACAACGGGATCATGCCTATCTACGAACCGGGTCTCGATGTTCTCATCCAGAAAAACGTCAAGGAGGGTCGTCTCAGTTTCACTACGGACCTCAAGGATGCTATCGAGAAGTGTCTGGTGGTTTTCATCTCGGTTGGTACACCACCGAATCCAGACGGTTCACCTAACTTGACGTATGTCTGGGAGGTGGCGGAAGAAATCGCCGGGGCGATGAACGGCTACAAGGTCATCGTGAACAAAAGCACCGTACCTGTGGGCACCGGTGAGAAGATGAAATCGTTTATCCAGGATAGGTTGCAGGCAGATTGTAATTTCAGCGTTGTCTCCAATCCCGAGTTCTTGAGGGAAGGGTCAGCGATAGATGATTTCATGAGACCCGACCGTGTTGTCATCGGTGTCGATGACAGCGAAGCCGCCGCGATCATGAAGGACCTATATAGCCCCCTTTATCTCATCGAAAAGCCGGTCGTCATTACCAGCGTTAAGAGTGCCGAACTGATCAAATACGCCGCTAACTCATACCTCGCGATGCGGGTGTCATACATCAACGAGATTTCCAACATATGCGAAAAGGTTGGCGCGGATGTTCACCAGGTTGCTTTGGGGATGGGTCTCGACAACAGGATTGGGAAAAAGTTTCTTCATCCCGGTCCCGGATATGGCGGATCCTGCTTCCCAAAGGACACACGCGCATTCTTACGGCTGGCTACCGAGCATGACTATGATTTCAAGATCATGAGGGCCGTCATCGAGGTCAACGAGCGGCAAAAATCGAACGCGATCGAGAAAATTGTCAGCAAGGTGGGGGAGGTCAGCGGCAAAACGATCGGGATTCTCGGGCTTTCTTTCAAGCCGAACACCGATGACATGAGAGACTCTCCATCTGTGCCTATTATCACCTATCTACTCAAAGAAGGGGCAAAAGTGAAGGTTTACGACCCGGCCGCGATGGAAGAGTCAAAAAAGCACCTCAATGGAGAGACTGTCCAATATTGCGAGAACGTTTACGAGGTGGCTGAGAGTTGTGACGCCCTTGTCTTTCTCACAGAGTGGAACCAGTTCAGAAAGATCGATCTCGAAAAAATCAAGAAATTGATGGAGAAACCTGTGGTCATAGATTTGAGAAATATCTACGAACCAGAAGCGATGAGACAGATGGGCTTCGATTATACCGGAATGGGGAGGTAATCCATGCGAACCTTGATTACTGGTGGTGCCGGCTTCCTTGGTTCCTATCTCTGTGATTATCTGATCGATATGGGGCATGAAGTTATCTGCCTCGACAACCTTTCTACCGGATCGATGGACAATATTGCCCACCTGATAGGTCATGAGCGGTTCCTTTTTATAAGGCATGATGTTACGAATTACATCTATGTGGAGGGCGAATTGGACCACGTGCTCCACTTTGCCAGTCCCGCAAGCCCGATCGACTATCTGAACCTGCCGATTCAGACCTTAAAGGTCGGTTCGCTCGGCACACACAAGGCCCTGGGGTTGACCAAGGAGAAGGGGGCAACTTTTTTACTGGCTTCAACCTCTGAGGTCTACGGCGACCCCCTCGTACATCCGCAGCAGGAGGACTATTGGGGGAACGTCAATCCGGTCGGCCCGCGAGGAGTGTACGACGAGGCAAAGCGGTTTTCAGAGGCCCTGACCATGGCGTACCATAGGTATCACGACGTTGACACAAGGATAGTGAGGATCTTTAACACTTACGGACCGAGGATGAGGCTCGATGATGGAAGGGCGTTACCGACCTTCATGCGCCAGGCACTATGCGGAGAAGACTTGACTATCTACGGTGATGGAAAACAGACGAGGAGTTTTTGCTATATAGACGATCAGGTCAAGGGGATATATAACCTTTTGATATCAGGGAAATCAGATCCTGTCAATATCGGCAATCCATCAGAGGTCTCCATACTCGAGTTAGCCGAGAAGGTGCTGGAAGTTACCGGGTGTGAAGGAAAGGTCGTTTTCAAACCCCTTCCTCAAGATGACCCGAAGGTCAGACAACCGGACATCTCAAAAGCCGAGAGGGAACTTCACTGGATCCCGGAAATCGATCTCGAAACAGGACTCAAAAAAACAATGGAGAACTTCAAGCAGCGGCTGGGCATGAAATAGCAACTCCAGGTGACAATACCGGAGCCTTTTCCCCTCAACTTGAAGATATGGGCACTGTTGAAGAAGACAATCAGGATACTCGCGTCGGGCCTTGCTGTCGGTTCCATTTTGGGAGTAGTCAGAGGGGCGTTTCACGTCTTCAGGAACCGTTACATCGAGCATAACCTCTATTATCTAGCCCTGGATTCTGTCCAGGACTATGCACTGAATACGGCTGTCTATTTTCTTCCAGTATTCATTGCGACCCTACTTCTCTATAAGGTGATCGACAGACGTAATGACACCGTTGAGGATTCCAGGTCGCAATTCTGCAAATTGGTGGCTGTCCTTATCTTCCTCACTGTATGGCTCTACGGCGGGTATGAACTGAATAAAGCCTCCTGGTATCCATCTTTCTGGAGCGCTTCAGGTCTGATTTCAAACGTCCTGCTTACCGTGTTCCTTGCGGTGGCAGCGTTAATGTTCCTCCACAGAGTGCTGATGCTGGTTAACTTCGACATGCTGTGGATGGTGGGGAACAGGGGTATTCTCTTTATATCCTCTATTCTTCTCCTCATCTTTACGGCGAAGCAGACAGCCTTTCACCCCGAAGAAATAAAATCAGCCAATATTCTACTGATCACCGTAGACACATTGAGACCGGACCACCTTGGTTGTTACGGGTACATGAGAGATACTTCGCCCGTAATAGACGATCTAGCAAAAAGAGGGGCCTTGTTTCAGAACGCCGTTGTTCAGTGGCCTAAAACGAGTCCCAGCTTTGCTTCGATGATGACAAGCACATACGGTCACAAGAACCGGGTCATGGGAACCAGACAAAAACTCGGAGATTTTAACACGACGATCGCGGAGATATTGTACAATTCTGGATTTAATACTGTGGGTATCGTCGGGAATGCCAACCTCGCTGCTGGATTTAATTTTGATCAGGGATTCAAGTGGTACCAGGAACCGTGGAACGATTCGGTCGTTGAAGACGACAACAAGAGTGGATGTGACGCCACAACTCTCACGAACAGGGCAATCGACTGGCTCGAAGAACATGGCGACGATAACAATTATTTCCTCTGGGTACACTATATAGACCCGCACGCGAAGTATATTCCGCCGCCGCCGTTCGACAGTCTGTTCGTTGATGATCCGTATTACCATCTGGGAGACAGGAAAATCGCTCTTAATGAAGGCCAAAATGAGGACATGGGAGGTAGTCCTGGGAGGGCGAGATTGGGTGATATAGATCGGTTGAACCATTACATCAGCCAGTATGACGGAGAGATACGCTACATGGATGAAGAGATCGGGAGATTAATGACGACAGTGAGGGCCATAGGTCTTTGGGAGGACCTCCTGATAATATTTACCTCGGACCATGGGGAGAGTCTGGGAGAGCATAATTATTATTTCGAGCACGGGAGGCTACCTTATGATGCCTGCGCGAAGGTGCCCCTTATCTTTTCAGGGGGGAAGATCAAACAGCCGGGCGTTCGAGTCGAAGAACCGGTAGCCATCCTGGACTTATTCCCGACCATACTCGATTACGCTGGTCTGAATACTATCGGTGAAGAGGCCGGGATCACCTTACAACCACTCATCGAAATGGATACCCGGGATCTGAAGAGAAATTTCGTCTTCATGGAATCGGGTTATGAGATGAATTACCAGAGATCGATACGAGACACGAAGTGGAAGTTGATCTATGTGCCGGAGGTCAGGATTCAGAAAATAATGACGGGTAGTGAATATGAACTCTATGACCTGACATCAGATCCTGGTGAGACAGTTAACCTGATCGATGAGGAGCAGGAGATAGCAGAGGTCATGAAAGTTGAGCTCTTCAGATGGCTGTCGGAGACCAGTTCAATGGGTGAAGCCAAAACTGGCGGGTCAACAGTTACCGTGGACGAAGAGACAGAGGCACACCTTAAAGCCCTTGGTTATGTGAACTGAACTTGATTTTGACTGTTGATGTGAAATGAGAGTGGTCTCATAGAGACAATCTCGAGGAGCTTTAATCGCATCCTCATCGCATACCTGCACATGAATGAGCCGAATGTGGTACAGAAGTTGATATGGAATACTAAGAAATAAGGAGTAAAAGAAATTGCCAACATCGGTCGGGCATTCACTGAGCGGATTGATCGCCTATATGGCCCTTGCAGGGTGGAAAAAATGGTCGATAAGGCTCGTGATAATTTTTGTACTGCTGAGCAACCTGCCGGATTTCGATTTTGTTCCCGGATGGTTGATCGGCCAACCAAACCTGTTCCATAGGGGAGCGAGCCATAGCATGCTCCTGGCATTTGTGATCGGTTTGTCAGCCGGAGTAATAGTCAAAACAACAAGGGGAGGGAAATTCGTACCGGCCCTGATGACCGTTTTCATCCTCTATATGATGCATCTTGTTCTGGATCTCTTTTCCGCAGATTACAGCACGATGCCGGGTTTCCAGATTTTTTGGCCGTTCAGCAACGAACATTACATAGCGCCAACGGTGATATTTGCCAACATCACCCGCTCTTCGATTGTTGAGGAATTCGTCCCGAGTCTGTTCAACTCTCATAATCTTAGAGCCATGGTCAATGAGGTGGTAATCTTTACCCCACCTATTCTGCTCCTGTGGGGACTGATGGGGAGAGAGAGATCGCCGGATGGGTCGATCGGAGGCTCATATAACCAGCCGGAGGTAGATGAAGGGTGATAACCGAATCTCTAATCTCGACAGGGCTCAGGTGAACGTGATGGATTACTCAGTTGTGGTTCCGCTATATAATGAGGAAGATAATGTCGGGATCCTGTATCAGGAAATACGGGGAGCGATGGAGAAGATGGGGGGCAGTTATGAGATCATATTTATCGACGACGGAAGCGGAGACGATACATTCAAGCGTCTCAGCGAGGTGACAGAAACTGATCCAGCTGTGATCATAGTGAAGTTCAGGGAAAATTTCGGACAGTCGGCGGCCATGTCCGCGGGATTCGAGAAAGCCAGCGGAGACATCGTCATCTCTCTGGACGGGGACCTCCAGAATGACCCCGCTGATATCCCGCAACTGGTCCGAAAACTACAAGAGGGACATGATGTAGTAAGTGGGTGGCGTAAGGACCGAAAAGACAGAATGCTGCTCAGAAAGATCCCATCCAAGATGGCCAACAAGATCATTTGTCACGTTACCGGGGTCAATTTGCACGATACAGGCTGCTCATTGAAGGCCTACAGGAAGGAAACACTGAAGGAGATCAGCCTGTATGGTGAACTGCATCGCTTCATCCCTGCGCTTGCCCGCATGCAGGGTGCAAATATAGAGGAGATAGCAGTCAACCACAGAGAGAGACGCTTTGGGGAATCCAAATACAACCTGACCCGGACTTTCAAGGTCTTGATGGACATCTCGACCTTGAACCTCTTTCTCAAATATCTGGAAAGACCACAAATATACTTTGGGGCTACTGGTATTATCTTCATGCTGACCGGCCTGTTTACCTTTACATGGCTGATAGTAAATAGAATAGCAATGTCTGGAGATCCAGGGGAGGAGAATATCATATTGACATTGACTTTTCTCCTGATCGTGACAGGGTTCCAGTTTTTTCTGTACGGCCTGCTTTCAAAGTTGATCGTTCATACAGGACGCAAGAATCGTCGTTTCTCCCCCACATTGACCGTGAGGGAAAACAATAAATGGAGAAATAGAGATGCAGAAAATCACTAAGCTCAAGAACACAACGAACTCCGTATGGAGAAATGAACCGGGAGAAATAGTAGATGAGGGCAGGATATCGGTCATCGTAACGCTTTCGGAGTACGCCGATGGGATACAGGAGATATATCGGAAGGTCAGGGAGTTTCTCGAGAACCGCGGAGTAACATTCGAGATCATCTTCGTCGATAATGGTGTGGGGGGAGAGGACATCCAATGGCTCGAGGAGAGGAGCAGGGAAGAAGACGATGTCAAACTCATCCGTTTTCGTTCTGTTTTCTCCGAATCCTCCGCCCTGGATGTCGGTTTCAGGGAATCAAACGGCAACATTATCATTTATACGACATCACGGGTTCGTATCGATCCTCTTGGTCTCTCCAACCTGGTCGATGCCTTATCCGACAGGGCGGACATCGTCGTGGGGTGGAGATATCCGAGATCGGATTCGAGACTCAACCGGTTTGTTTCACGGATATTTAACAGAATTACATCGTCACTCGGAGGTCTGAAACTTCACGACCTCAACAGTGGTGTCTTTGCCGCACGGAAAGAGGTCCTTCAAGATGTCCTTTTGTATGGAGACCTGGACAAATTCTTGCCCGTGCTGGCCCACAAACAGGGTTACCGGGTAAGGGAAGAAAAGATCGCCCAACTGCCGGGAACCTTTAGAGTCTCCTATTATACGAAAGAATATTTTGTTCGTCTGCTGGATATCATTACCATCGTCTTCCTGACGAACTATTCCAAGAAACCCATCCATTTTCTCGGTTTTCTTGGGATGATATTTTCTCTGGCAGGTGGGGTTTTGAGTCTTTACCTGTTTATCTACCGCATTACGGGACAAGGTCCGATTGCCGGAAGACCTCTCCTGCTCCTTGGCATCCTCCTGTTTGTAATCGGGATTCAGATGATAGCCATCGGGTTGCTCGGGGAGATGATGATTTACATCCATGCCAGTGAGATCAAGGAATATAACATCGAGAAAATTGTTCAGCGCGGAGACAGGAAAGATGAAGCTGATCGTTCAGATCCCCTGCTATAACGAAGAGAAAACACTCGGTATGACCCTTCGAGATATACCGAAGGAGATCGACGGGGTAGATGTCGTAGAGACCCTCGTGATCGATGACGGCAGTACGGACAGGACACTGGAAGTCGCGAGGGGCTGTAATGTAGATCACATCGTGCACCTCACGAATAACAAGGGTCTTGCAACAGGCTTTGTCGTGGGTCTCGATACGGCCCTCAGGTTGGGCGCCGATATCATTGTGAATACGGATGGGGACAACCAGTACAACGGTAAGAACATCCCCGACCTGGTTAAACCTATACTCGAAGGGAAAGCGGATATTGTTATAGGCAACAGAGACATAGATAGGATTGAACACTTTTCATGTGTCAAAAAGAACCTCCAGAAGCTGGGGAGCTGGGTTGTCAGGCACATATCGTATACAAACGTACCAGACACGACCAGTGGATTCAGGGCTTTCAGTAGAGATGCCGCCATTCGTCTCAACGTGGTCTCGGAATTCACATATACCCTCGAGACACTCATCCAGGCGGGCAAAAAGAACATCCCTATCCACAATATATATATCGACACCAATGAAAAATTGAGAGAGTCACACCTCTTTTCGAGCACGTGGCGATACGTCTTCAGGTCGATCAGCACCCTGATACGGATCTACACCATGTATCGTCCCCTCAGGGCTTTTTTCTATGTTGGAGGAATGGCAGCCTTAGTGGGCATGGGGATCGGGCTCCGGTTCCTCTATTTCTATTATATGGGTAACGGCTCAGGACACATCCAGTCATTGATCCTGTCGGCGGTCTTGCTCATTGTCGGGTTTCAGATCGTTATGATCGGCCTGGTGGCGGACACGATTTCGGCAAACCGGCGCCTGATCGAAGACGCCCTCTACAGGATTCGCAGGATGGAATTGCCCGGGAAGGATTAGCGGGCAGGCTCTCCGGGCTCGAGCCATTCCGGCTTGTCCGGAATCGATTCCCGACGCGCTGATTTACAATCAGCTTGCGGGAATGACGGAGAGGGAGGTCATTCCGGCTTGTCCGGGTCTTGGTCATTCCGGCTTGTCCGGAATC
>CAYTWO010000068.1:5112-13249 GCA_964442125.1 uncultured Gemmatimonadota bacterium | reverse complement strand
TTAAACAAGATCTTTTAGTGTCAATGTCACCTCGCGTTCACCGTCGTCGTTCTTTACCCTCAACAGAATTTCTGTACCAGCCGGGTCGGTCAGGAACCGTTGGCGGAGCGCGGGGAGATAGATATTATAGGTGCTCTCGCCATCAACTGAAAGTATGGTGTCGCCAACCTCCAGGCCAGCTGAAGACGCCGGTCCATCAACAGTGACATCGACAACCTCGAAAAAGGGACCGGCCTTGTTTATCCACATCCCGGACCGGTCATATACGTCCGGTTCCGATCTATTGGCGTTAGCTTCGAAGATCATCTCCTGTCGCTCGTAATCGAACGTGATGTTAAATTGTTTGAGGAGCCTCGTCCCTACGTTACCTGCCACGTAAATGTCTGTGAAGGCACCCGCGGACTGGAGTGAAAGCTCGGTAACGGGAGCGGGAAACTCGATTTCGCCCAGGCGCAGCATCTCCGCGCGGGTCACCATACTGCGAACCGAACCGCCAACACCCCAGCCAGTGACTGCACTGACTTCCGGCCTGTAACGGTTTATCAGTCCATGCTTCTCCACAAACGGTCCCATCAGGTGGAGGGATGAGCGAGCGCCGGTATCGATATCGAACTTCCCGGGAATCCCGTCGATAGACCCCTCGACCTGAGGTATACGCCCATTGAACTGGAAAGGAAGAACCGTGCCGTTTCCTTCGTAGGCGAAGGTTTCAGGAAGAGTAAGAGTCAGGACACTGTTTTCATAATCGATTTTGACCACGAATCTCTTGAAGACTTCGTATCCGATGAGTCCATGCTGCGGAACCCCCTCGATGTCCGAGAACGACTCCAGGGGAAAGACGAGGAACAATTGATCCTTCAACGTCACGTCACCAACACTGAGTGTTTCGATCTTGACCAGGCTGATGTCTTCGGATTCTTCGCCGGCTCCCCTGCCCTGAAGTCTCCCCTCGGGTTCGAGACCAAGCGCTTCTGCCAGTGTTGGAGTCACAATATTGGCACCCCCGGTGTCACAGATGACCAGATACGGACCCAGACCATTGAGCTCGATCTCTACGTAAATGTGATTGTTAAGAAGTTTGAAGGGGATGGTCGTCGAGCTCTGCCCGTCTTCGATAATAAAGTCAGGTGGAGGAGGGGCAGGCATTGCAAAGAGGTCTCCCTCGAGAGGAACGTTGAATTCGACAGATTCTATATTAACGAAGAAGTCGTATTTTGTTTCGCCGTTGGTTGACCGCGAGGAGAAGGGATATTTGACCCCATTGACCGATCTGTAACCTGAGAAGAAGACGGTCCGCGTCTCTATGGCGCTCTTCTCCACTGTGCGATTGATAAGCCAGGTCTCTGCGTCCACCCAGATGTCGAAGGGTCTCCCCCCATCAGGAGTAAGCCTGATGATATGGTATCTCTTTTCGTCCTCTCTCTCCAGACCCGAGTATTCGATCTCGGCCTTGAACCGCTCCGGGTACCAGTAAGCGAGTGAAACCCTGTACGACTCGTTCACGGCTCCCTCACGCTCATCATCTCCTTCCCTGCGACGTACCTGACCTGAGGAGTCTTTCGTCCAGGCAATCTCTCCATCGTAGCCATCTTCTCCAGTGATGGGTCCCAGCTGATAACGGCTTAGTGATTGCCCGGTAAGGACATTCTCCCATCCTTCCGCGGTCCCCTCCAGGCCACCGGTTGTGATCTTCATCTGAACATGAGTCGTAGAAATCTCATCCCATGCGTTACCGCCCGCCGCTTTCTTCGCCTTTGAAAGGATGTCTATCGCGTTAACTGCCCCTTTTACAGTGGATGGGATTACGAGTAGCATCAGGATGCAGATAACGGCAAAATTTCTGAATTTCATCGATTCCTCCAGAACCAGGGTGTTGTCATATATCTAACTTTCTAAACAACTTAACTTTACCTACGATAACTCGCTTGAAAAGTTTCATGAACTCCTCCGATCAGGTGTTATACCGGCAAAGATCCCGTATTTACGTGACTATCCTGGTGGTCCAGTTCTAAATGTACTGAAACCGGCAGATTGAGTTATCTGTGGATCTTATCCAGGTGTATGCATGCGGCGAAATGACCGTCCCTCACGTCTTCTAGGGGGGGGACAACCTCTTTACAATCGGGTGTGGAGTATTTACAACGTGGATGAAAGGCACATCCCGGAGGCGGATCAGCGGGACTGGGGACATCACCTTCGAGAAATATCCTTTTCTTCTCTACCCTCGGATCAGCGACCGGCACAGAGGACATGAGCGCCATCGTATAAGGGTGAAGCGGCTCACTGTACAGTTTATCCGCCGGTGACAGTTCGACTACCTTTCCGAGGTACATGACAGCGACACGGTCACTGATATGTTCTACAACACTCAGGTCGTGTGCAATGAAGAGGTAGGTCAGATTAAGTTTTTCCTGGAGGTCCTGAAGGAGGTTCAGGATTTGTGCCTGAATCGAGACGTCGAGGGCGGAAACCGGTTCATCGGCTATGATAAGGCTCGGCCCCACGGATAAGGCACGGGCTATACCGATCCTCTGCCGCTGCCCACCGCTGAACTCGTGAGGGTACCGGTTCGCGTGCACCGGAGAGAGCCCTACGAGAGTGAGGAGCTCGTTGATCCTCCCTTCCGCTTCTCGCCCACGAGCGATCCTGTGGATCTTGAGAGCCTCGGAGAGCATCCCTCCCACTGTCTGGCGCGGATTCAACGAGCTGAAGGGGTCCTGAAAAATTACCTGCATTTCTCTCCTCAGTGGTCTCAACGACCTCCGATCCATCGCTGTCAGTTCATTGCCCCGGAAGAATACCTTTCCAGCGGTCGGTTTGATCAGTTGCAGGATCACCCTGCCCGTCGTCGTCTTCCCACATCCGCTTTCCCCGACAAGACCCAGCGTTTCTCCCTCAAATATATCGAAAGAGACGTCATCGACCGCGCGAACGTGACCAATGACACTCGAGAAGACACCCTTCCTGATGGGAAAATACTGTTTCAGGTCTCTGACCTCGACAAGTTTGTTGTTCTTTCCGGTATCCATCATGTAATCAACGCCTATTCATCTTCCAGAAGCCAGCACAGTGCTCCCTGACTCTCTGTGGTCCATACCCAGGGAATTTCACCGCTCTTACATTTTGGCATGACGTGGGAACACCTGGGGTGGAATCGACACCCCTCCGGGAACTCCGTGGCGTTGGGAACCGTTCCCTGAATGACAGACAAACGATCTTTCTTTTCCATCAGGACAGGGATAGACGCAAGGAGTCCCTTAGTGTACGGATGAAGGGGATTTTCGAACACATCAAACGTGTTGGCTGTCTCGACGATCTTTCCTGCGTACATGACGATCACCCGGTCGGCAACTTCAGCGATCACGGCAAGGTCATGCGTGATCAACATAACAGCCATCCCGAACTCGCTCTGGAGCTTCTCGAGTAATCCGAGTATCTGGGCCTGGATAGTGACATCGAGCGCGGTCGTCGGTTCATCCGCGATGAGAATAGCGGGATTACAGACAAGAGCGATGGCGATCATGACCCTCTGCCTCATCCCTCCGCTCAACTGATGAGGATATTCGCTAACACGCGTTTCGGGAGATGGGATTCCTACCAGATCTAACATATCTATCGATTTCTCCCTTGCTTCTCTCGCCCCCAACCGCTGGTGAAGCATGATAGTTTCTTCGATCTGCTCCCCTACGGTGAAGACCGGATTCAGTGACGTCATCGGTTCCTGGAAAATCATCGAGATTTCGTTCCCGCGGATCTCCCGCATCCGGCTTTCGGGCAGGGCGAGGACGTCTTTTCCCTCGAACGTGATATCCCCACTCACGATCTTCCCAGGGGGATGCGGGATCAGCCTCATGATAGAGAGAGAAGTCACAGATTTCCCACAACCCGATTCGCCCACTATCCCGAGTGTCTCCTCAGCAAAGAGATGGAGACTGACGTCATCAACAGCCCGGGCTATCCCCTCATCGATAAAAAAATAGGTCTTTAGATTTTTGACCTCGAGTATCTTCTTTGCCGAATTCAATCCCGTTATCTCTCTACTTTTACCGCTGACATCCTGTGCCGGGCATTAACGGTTTTCCGGGAGATCTTTCGGAAATCAGGACCTTGCATGGCTCTATCGACGCATGCCACCGCTCTCGACTCCTCGAACTTCCGAAGCTCGTCCCTCTTGAATACTTCTCCAAACTCCTCCTTGAACCCATCAAATATAACATGCTGCAGTTCATTGCAATCTACTCTTCTTCCTGTTTCACCCTCGATGTTCGTCGATTGTTCCTCGAGTTCCCATTTCTTCTGCTCCCTCTCCTCTGAACTCAACCCTGCCATCAGGTCGACGATCGTCAGAGGTGATCTACGAACAGAAATCGATCCATGCTGCAGGAGAGCACCGTTCTTCCAGCGTTTCGCGTTTCCTACTATTTTTCGTCCATTTACCGTTATTTCGTTCATGGCAAGGCTCGAAAAACATGCTCCACGGTTTCTACGGCCCCTTACTTCCCGGCCTTTCGCACACGTAGCGTCAAGCCCGAGACCTTTTAACCCCCTGCATAGAGCGCACACTACCCTGCTGCTGAAATCGTTCCACTTAGAAGGACTCAGCCCCGGCATTCCCGCAACAATAGAATAGGTCAGATCGAACTGATGAAGGACGAGTGCTCCGCCGGTCGGTCTGTATACGGTGTCCACATTATGCTCCCTGCACTTATCCAGGTCAAGTTCCATCGAAATATCCTGTGAATATCCGAGGGTCACCGTCCTGTCCCGCCAGGTGTAAAAACGAAGAGTGTCAGGAATAGCCCCTTCACCCCTCAGCTGTAGAAGGGCCCAATCGATAGCCATGTTCTGGATGGCCTCGCCTGGCCCCGTATAGATTACCCTGACCCTATTCATCATTATTGTCTTCCCACTTGAGAACGAGTTCCCGTGCCGCTTTCGCCTCGTCCAGCCGCCTGACAGGGGTTGTGTGGGGGGCATCACGAAGGATCTGCGGATCCCTCTCGGCCTCCTCAGCTATGGTGATCATCGCTTCGACAAAGCGATCGAGCGATTCCCTGCTCTCCGTCTCGGTCGGTTCGATCATCAGGGCTCCAGGGACGATCAATGGAAAATAGATAGTGGGGGCATGTATCCCAAAATCGAGGAGCCTCTTGGCAATATCGAGTGTTTTCACGCCCATCTCCTTCTGCCTCTCGCCGGTCAGGACACACTCGTGCATGCACGGACTCGGAAAGGGGTTATCGAAGTACTTTTCCAGCCTTCGCATAACGTAATTAGCGTTGATTATAGCGTTTTCGCTGACCGATCTCAATCCGGAGAAACCCTGCATCAGGATATACGTGTAGGCCCTGACCATCACGAGGAAATTTCCGTAAAAACTGTGAACCCTTCCGATCGAGTGCTCCACATCGTAATCTAAGAAAAACGAACCATCATCACTCCGACCTATAACAGGAACTGGAAGAAACTCCGCCAGTTTAGACACTACTCCAACGGGGCCAGAACCCGGTCCTCCGCCCCCATGTGGTGTGGAGAAGGTCTTGTGAAGATTGAAGTGCATGGCATCAAACCCCATCTCCGACGGGAGGGCTATGCCCATGAAGGAATTCAGGTTTGCACCGTCCAGGTACATCAGACCACCAACATCATGGACCATTCGGGAAATGGTGAGGATATCCTGTTCGAACTTACCAAGCGTGTTTGGAACCGTCAGCATAAGGGACGCGACCTCTTCATCGAGGACCTTTCCCAGTGACTCGACATCGATGGTCCCAATTTCGTTTGACGAGACGGTCACGGCCTGATACCCGCTCAAGGCCACGCTCGCCGGGTTAGTACCGTGAGCCGTGTCAGGGATAATGACCTTGCTCCGTGGATTTCCCTGTTTCTGGTGGTAGGCCCTCATGACCAGCAGTCCGGTAAACTCCCCCTGGGCCCCCGCCGCGGGTTGAAGCGTGATGGCATCGAAACCGGAGATCGCTTTCAGGGTCTCTCCCAGCTTGTACATAAGCGCTAACGCGCCCTGGCCGAGTGACTCGGGGAGTAGGGGGTGCAGGTCGGCGAAATCGGGGAGCCTGGAAAGGTCTTCATTGACCTTCGGATTATATTTCATCGTACACGACCCGAGGGGATAAAAGCCCTTGTCCACGTGATGGTTCAAGACGGATAAGGCGACAAAGTGCCTCACCAGTTCTCCCTCTCCCACCTCCGGCATTCCGATCGGTCCATCCCGAAGGATCCCATCCGGAAACATCTCACCAAGTTCCTTTTCGGGAACATCACAGCGTGGTAGGATTGATGCCCTCCTTCCACTGGAACTCAATTCGAAGATCAGTTTTTCTCCATGTGCATTTAAACCATCCACAGGCACTAATTCCCTTCACCGCTGAACCCTGCAAGCTTCTCGACCAGCCGATCGATCTCCACCTTGGTCCGCTTCTCTGTCACGGCAATCAGGAGTGCATGATCAAGTCCATAACCATAGCCACTGATATCCAGTCCGGGTATGATTCCCTCAGCTGATGTACGCCTGATGATCTCATCCGCCGGGACGGGCGTTCGCACCGTAAACTCATTAAAACAAGGCGTATCGAAGAGGAGGTCGAATCCATCGAGCTTCCTGATCTCCTCCCTGGCATAATGAGATTTTCGGGCACAAAGTCGGGCAACCTCCCGGATCCCCTCTTCTCCGACCCAGCTGAGATAGACCGCCGCTGCAAGCGCGTTAAGGGCTTCGTTTGTACAGATATTCGATGTCGCTTTCTCCCTTCGGATGTGCTGTTCCCTGGTCTGGAGGGTCATGACGAATCCCTTCTTCCCGTCGATGTCTTCGGCAAGGCCGATCAACCTCCCCGGCATCCGTCTGACGAAATCCTTTTTAGTCGCAAAAAATCCAAAGTAGGGCCCTCCGAAAGAAAGGCCATTACCAAGAGATTGCCCCTCACCAACCACCACATCGACATCGAATTCTCCGGGCGGTTTCAGGATACCCAATGATATCGGATTGACCGAGACAACGACCAGAGAACCTATATTTTGGGCTATCTGTGTGATAGACGCGATGTCTTCGATGTTGCCCAGAAAATTCGGTGACTGCAGGAGAACAACGGCCGTCTCTTCCCCTGCGACGGCCTCTATTGCCGTAGGATCGGTCAGACCATCTTTCAGGGGGACCTCGACCATCTCTGACGCAAGCCCCATTTGGTAGGTCCCTAAAATACGGCGATGATGGGGGTGGATCCCCTGTGAATAAACAATCCTGTTTCGTTTCCCCTTGATGCCCAGGCACATCAACGACGCCTCGGCAAGCGCTGATCCACCGTCGTATACCGAGGCGTTGGACACATCCATACCCGTAAGTCGACATATAAGGCTCTGGTACTCAAAAATCGTCTGAAGGGTTCCCTGGCTGACTTCCGCCTGATAGGGAGTATATGCCGTGTAAAACTCGGACCTTCCTGTGATGTGCCTCACGACGCTCGGAACGTAGTGATCATAAACACCACCCCCCAGGAAACTGACGAGCTCATTGGATCTCCTTGACATTCCTGCAATTGAGCCGATGGCAGCGACAGCCTCGAACTCCGACAGTGGTGCCGGCAGGTCCAGATCACCCTGGAGCCTCAACTCTTCCGGAACGGCATCCAGGAGATCCTTGATCGAAGAGACTCCAATCTCCCGAAACATCTCCTCGCGATCCCTATCAGTATTTGGGATAAAGTGCATCTCGATCTCCTCAGGATATCAGCGACTTATACTCCTCGGGGGAGAGGAGGTCGTCCAGTTCAGACGGATTTCCCATTTTGATCTTTATCATCCAACCCTCGGTGTAAGGATCGTTGTTTATTATTTCGGGCTCATCCTCCAGTTTCGAATTGATCTCCATAATCTCACCGGAAACAGGGGAGAAGAGTTCTGCTACCGTTTTCACGGCCTCTATCGTCCCGAAAACTTCCATCTGACCCAATATAGTGCCGACCTCGGAAATCTCCAGATAGACTATGTCGCCCAACTCATCCTGGGCATAATCTGTGATCCCGACAGTGGCAATGTCGTCTGCCACACTCAACCATTCATGTTCTTCCGTGTATTTCAGTTCAGACGGGATATCCATCTATCCTCCTGTAGATTAGTTAGC
>CAYTWO010000068.1:0-5012 GCA_964442125.1 uncultured Gemmatimonadota bacterium | reverse complement strand
TCCACTTCACGCGATGTAGGTTAACCATTTTTCGGGTGTCTATGTTAATCCCTGTTTTTCTCTTTGTCAAGCGACCTTTCCACCAATCCTGCGGACAACAGCGGTATCATGATCTCATGATGGCCGGTGAACGAATAACCACGTCCACCTTTGATGGTGGGTCTTTCGACGACGTTCTTGCCCGGCCTGTAATGACGGATCATATCGAAGTCCGCTGAAGTAAAATCAGAAATGTCATGCCCGAGATTCCTCGCCACACAGAGGGCCTTGAGGAAGACCTCCGGCAGAAGAACAGCCGAACCTAAATTGAGGACCACCCCTCCCTGAAGACCCGAGACCACCCCGCAAAACAGCCTGAAGTCTTCATATGTCGTCGAACCGATCGCGCCACCGTCGCATGTCGGATGCTGGTGAATCACATCCGTGCCGATCGCAACGTGGACGGTCAGTGGTATCCCGGTCTTCACCGCTTCGGCCAGCAGGCTGTATTCCGCGTACTTCATCTTCTCCTCGAGTATAAACTCTCCGAGGGCTTGACCCAACCCCGAGCCCCGCTCTGCAGCATCCTTGATCACCCTGTTCATCGCAGACCCTGTCTCCTCTGACATCCCGAAGGTTCCCTTGAGGAGCCCATCCTCTACCTCTTCAGAGGTCTCTCCGAAAAGGGCAATCTCGAAGTCGTGAATCGCGCCCGCCCCGTTCATAGCTATGGCAGTAATGATCTTCCTCCTCATCAGGTCCGCGAGGATGGGAGATAGACCGCATTTGATGACGTGAGCGCCCATCATAGAGATGACCGTCTTCTCATTCGCCCTGGCCTCGAGGATTCTCGTCTGAAGCTCCCGGAGGTTTGTTGCGGAAAGGACCGTCGGAAGCGAGGCAAAGAAGTCCTCCACCTTACTATCCGTCTCCAACGGTCGTGCGAAATTCCCCACGGAGACCTTTCGACTTATCTCCTTAAATGGTACCGTTTTTACCTTACCAAGATCGACGCCATCCTTGTCGACAGTCATGCCGCTCTCCTTATTTTACGGGTCGCCGGTCCCGGTTTGCCCTCCACCAAGCGTATAATCCATCAACTTGGCGGCAATTGATCCGATCTTCAGCCGTGTCTCCATAAGGACCGGCATTTTCTTTTCATCGGCGGTCACCCAGATAAACATCTTCGCCTCTCTCCTCGTCAAACCTCCCGTCTTCATCTTGGGCTCTATAACAAAGCACTCAAACTTACCCGCCGGCACTACGATCCTTTCTTTTCTGAGGACTTTTATTTCGAGCGGGTAGTTCTTTTTGTTGTCGTGGCAGGGGAATGAAAAGGAAGCCCCCAGTTTAAAGTCCTGTGTCCTCAGGAAGAAGAAGGCTGAGAGAACATCCTGGGTCCTGGGCAATGTGGGGAGCGTATCTCCCTCAGCATATCGAGCCTGCATCTTATCCTGATCGAAAATGATCTCCAGGTCCTTTTCATAGCTCCCCTCCTTGAGCTTCTTCTTGAATTGTCTGCTGTAAAATTCATCGATATCCAGATGCGATTCGACCATGTCGTCTATCTTGTAAATAGCCGAAAAGATCTCGTTTGTTTGTGCCCTTGTCCGGAGGAGATAGGTTGGATGTCCCTGAATCGTGTCAATGCCCACAACAGACATGGTTGCTTCCCCGGCGGTAACGAACCCGTACTCGATGGAAAAGACGAGTTTCTCACCGACCCGAAATGGCGCCGAATGAGATATATCCGGATGATTGACCTCACTCGAGATAGTTGCCGGAGATTCCTCCGGCAAGCCCCACAGCATATGGGACACGGAAATGAGGACCACGAAGGTGATGAATAATCTTGATAGGAATAAACGCATCATCTTGTTAATAAAGAGCTTACCTCCTGCCCAACCACAGCCGTGTTATCATGCGGATATACTCCCACCACATCTGATGTACCCGAATCCTCGATTCCCGTTTCCTGACATCATAACGGAAATGGAGAGGAACCTCAACAATCTTGGGGTTCATGTAGTTGAGGTTCAGGAGCAACTCTGTGTTGGCGGTTCTTCCCTGCAGGGTAATCATCCTCTCCTTGTAATAATCGAGACCACGTTTCAACATGCTTACCCTGTAAGTCCTGAAAGAGGAAACATAGTCTCTTACCCCGGTGATCCCGTAAAGATTTCTCATCAGGATATAAAGCATCGAATTCAATACTTTGAAAAGGATGGGGGTGTAGAGCATGCTGCTCCCCTTGACAAAAGAGGAAGCAATGACAACGTCCGCCCCACCCTCTATCTCCCTCACCATGGATGGAACTACGGATGGATTCTGACTGAAGTCCGCTTCGATAGTCACAACAACATCTCTCTCGGGCAAGATCGACAGTTGTACAACCTCTTTTATGAGAGTCAGGAGACTCGGACCGAACCCACGGTTCACCTCTAAGTCTATGACCCGCAGGGGGAGAATCCGCTCGTACGATTTGATGACATGGAGGGTTTCGTCGGTGCTCCCGTCATTGAGGACGACCAGCTCATACTCACGATTGACCTGTTTCATCACTTCCCCGATCTTATAAAGAGAGAGACCGACGGTCGCTGCCTCGTTATAGGCGGGGAGACAGAAGTAAATCATTGAATGTAAATGCCTTATAGATTAATATTATGAAATTTCAAATTTTCCGGACAGAGAGATTGCAAGGTGTCAATACGCCTGACGATCAAAAAAGACCCTCATAACGGTCATGGTGAGGATCTTGATATCCAGCCAGAATGACCAGTTCTTTACATAAAAGAGGTCGTACTCTGTCCGTTCCTCTATCGATGTATCACCACGTAACCCATTCACTTGAGCCCAACCGGTAAGCCCTGCTTTTACCCGATGTCTCCACATGTACCGGGGGACCTCATCACAGAATTTTTTTACGTAAAAGCTGCGTTCCGGTCTGGGTCCGACAAAACTCATATCACCCCTGAAGATATTCCAAAGCTGTGGGATCTCATCTAAGCTCAGACGTCGCAGCACGCGCCCGACAGTTGTCCTCCTCGGATCATCCGGGATTGTCCACTTCACATCACCCTTATCCTTGTCGTCCACATTCATAGACCTGAACTTGATAATCTGAAACTGTTTGCCATCGTAACCGACACGCTCCTGCCGGAAAAATACAGGTCCAGGCGATGTCAACTTCACCAGGCAGGCGATGACCAGGGCGAGAGGAGAGAGAACCAGGATCCCGATCATAGAAAAGACGATATCGAAGCCCCTCTTCAGGAGTGCCTTCGGACCCCACAACGGTTTCACGGAAAGATCGATGATCGGTGTCCCATCGAAATCCTCAACGCTGGAACGTAAGGTCACAAACTGCAGGTAATCGGGGACGATCTTCACATCGATCATCCGCGATGAGAGTGTTATCAGGGTCTTTTCAGCGTATTGATGCTCTCCTCTTGGTAACGCAATATAGGCCTGGTCAATCGAATAGTTGTCGAGGGCTTTTCCCAATTCGCCCTTATGTCCGAGGATTTTCACACCGGGAAAGACCTCCTCTCCAACTTCACCTTCACTACCGACAAATCCCACGACATTCAGGCCAAGATGGGGGAAATCGATCATCTTTCGGGCGAGTGACCTCCCCAGAGGGCCTGTCCCGACGATCAGGACATGCCTCAGATTGTGGCCTCTTTTCCGATAATACCGGAGAAGCAATCGCACGGAAAACCTCGTCACCATCAATCCGACCGACGCAAGGACCCAGAAGTAGACCATTACCATCCTGGATAACGAATAATCGCGGTAAAAGAAACTGGTGACCGCTACGACAATCACGCTCAAAGTGACGGCCGGCAACAGGTCAAAAAATTCTTCCAGATAGCCTCTTACCCTGTATGAGGCGTAAAGACCGAGAGTTTTCAGAGACAACATGGAAATGGGAACAACCAGGAGAGATAACCAGAGGTAGAGTTCAAAACTCGGGATTCCCTTCGTCAGGTGCCACGGCAGGAGATAGAATCTAACCCAGTAAGCGGTAATCCATGTCCCCCATATCGTCAGGAAATCGGTCGCGACGAGCAATGACAAAAAAAGCTGGTTGTATCTCTTAAGCATCTATCGTTCCCCAGGTAAACGCGCCATTTAATTGGTTTTTAATATATCCCTTCATGGACCGTCGTCAAGGTTATCCCCTCTCCCTGGACATCTCTTACTGCCTGTTCTATGCTATGCAGTCGTCAGGACCGTAAATTTTAACTCAAGCCTGAGTTGAGCGATTCTCTCGCTCGGACTGCACGCATCTCCTGTTGCACGGCTCTCTCTCCAACAATTTCTTTTCGATCGTCTCTCTGAGCCTCTCCTTGAAGAGCCCTCTGTCAAACATCTCAGCCCGCCGGCGAAGTAGTTCACCGTCGAATTCCTCGGTTTCCAATAACTCTATTCCTTCGATCATCGACTCCACGCTCTGTTCCGGGAAGAGGACACCACCCAACACACGAACAGGACCTTCCAGGTCTCCGATTTCGATCCCCGCCGCTATCGACTCGAGGACACCACCCCTTCCATACGCTACGACCGGTCGACCGGATGCCATCGCTTCCAGTGGTGTGATACCGAAGTCCTCATCCGGGGGAAAGAGGAGGGCACGGCAGTTCCGGTAATAGGAAGACAGCTCTTCCGGGCTTTTCCACCCCACGAACCGTACCCATCGACTCTGGTCCGCGAGATCCTTCACGATTCTCTCACCCTGCCCACCACCGACAATGACAAGGGTTTTCTCCAGTCTCCTGCAGGCCTCTATAGCGATTTCCACCTTCTTGTACGGGACGAAGGCTCCAACGTAAAGGTAATACTCCCCCTTTCCCTCACCGACCGTAAAACGACCACAGTCAACCGGGGGATGGATTACCTCGGCATCCCTCGAGTAAAACGCCTTGATCTTGCGGGCGATGTTGTCAGAGTTCGCTATGTAATGGTCCACCCTCGCCGATGTGGTGTAATCCCATTTCCGTAGCCGGTTAAGGATGAGGTTTATGATCCAC
>CAYTWO010000067.1:0-13300 GCA_964442125.1 uncultured Gemmatimonadota bacterium | reverse complement strand
CATTCCGGCTTGTCCGGAATCGATTCCCGACGCGCTGATTTACAATCAGCTTGCGGGAATGACGGAGAGGGAGGTCATTCCGGCTTGTCCGGGTCTTGGTCATTCCGGCTTGTCCGGAATCTGTACCTCCGGGAACGCTCGCTATGCATTTTCCCGACGCTCTGTATAGATAAAGATAGGTGTATGGTGGAGACAGAAAGGGTTAAGAGATGGTATCATCGGTTATCATCCTGTCCTACAACACGAAAGACCTCCTCCTGACATGCCTGGAATCGGTGGTCAATGAATCGCAATCATGGGAACAGGATGTAGAGATTATCGTGGTTGATAACGGTTCCAGGGATGGGAGCCCCGAGACTGTGAGGGAAAGGTTCAAAGAGGTCATTGTCCTCGAGAACCAGGAAAATCTGGGTTTTGCACGAGGGAACAACCGGGGCATCCGGGAGTCGAAGGGTGACCCCGTAATCGTCCTCAACAGCGATACCGTCCTGATGCCGGGATTTTTCTCGATGGTCGATAAAGAACTCGAGGGCGGAGATCAGGTCGGAATAGTCGCGCCCAGGCTCCTCAATCCCGATGGAAGCTTACAGGTCTCGGCTTATCACAATTATCCGGATCCCCTCGTGGAAATATTCGGATACACCCCCATCGGGAATATCGTTACTCGTCTGTTTCCTGGTGTCGATTACCCGTTCAGGTACGCCATGACGACTGAAGAACACTCTGTGAGGAGAGAAGTCTCGCATGTTAAGGGTGCATGCCTCATTGTGAGGAGAGCGCTGCTGAACGAGACCGGGGGATTCGATGAGGACTTCTTTCTCTACCGGGAGGAAACGGACCTTTGCAAACGAGCTCAGGGATTCGGGTGGAAGATCATTTACACCCCGGACATTTATGTCTACCATCACCACAAGGCGAGCAGCCAGTCCTTTTCCGACAAAGGCTTAAGCCACAGGCTCACGAGTCACTACCTTTACCTCAAGAAACATCACGGACCTTTTGCGAATGTGGCTGCATATATCTTTTTCCTGGTCTATTCCATCACTATGGTCGTGGTGATGGCTATTGCGGGGTTGCTGGGAAACACCAGGGCGACGGGCCGTGCTTCTTACTACACAAAGGTTTTGGAGTGGCACTTGAAGAGATTTGGGAGCTCTATTCGATGATGACAGAGTTCCCGCAGATCCTGATCGGGATATCCGAGACCTCCTTATCCGTGAACGGAAAGGCCTCTTTCGATCTCGGGGGACAGGTCCACCCGAGGGTTCCCGGGAGAAAATGCCTATGAGCGGCCCGAAACTCGGCAGAGGGACACTCTATCATATGATCGCTCGAGGTATCTTTCTGGGGTGCGATTTTATAATCCACGTCTACATAGCCAGAAAACTGGGGCCTGAAGTCTATGGATTATGCGGTGTCGTGCTGGCCTTGCTGGCCATCATATCTCAGCCACTCAATATCGGGCTCAATCAGTCCGTCTCGAAATATGTCGCGGAGGATCACGCGAGGACCAGGGCAATCCTTTACAAGGGAATGAGGACTCAGATGGTTACCGTTGCGGTCCTGATGGCAATATTCATTGGTTTTTCCGAACCTGTTGCGTCCCTCCTTAAATCACCGGTGCTCGAGAATTACATGCTCCAGGCAGCCCTTATCTTGCCGGGTCTTGGCGCCTTGACGATCCTGCTGGGAATATATAACGGTACACGCTCTTTCGGGAAAGAGGCCTTTGTTCTCAGCGGTTATCCACTGGTGCGGACCCTGGCCGCAATATCCTTTATCTATCTGGGGTACAGCGTGGGGGGCGTTATCTGGGGATTCATTGTCGGCATTACCTTTTCTGTGATCTTGGCCATCCTTCTCTTCAAGGCTCCCGGGGAGTTGGTCGACTTCGATAGCCGGAAGTTGAGGACATTCGCGATCCCGGTTTTTATCGTGGGCCTGGTCATGGTCGTCATCCCCAACATCGACCTGCTGTTCGTCAAGGCGATCGTTGGAGACGCAAGGGAAACAGGAATATACAATTCCGCAAGGGTCCTGGCTCGAGCATCTTACTTCTTCTTTGTCGCGATGGGCATAACGATGTTCCCGTCGATATCCGAGTCGGTTTCATCACGGGATGATGAAAGAACCGCCTCCTATATATCGCAGGGGATCCGGTACCTCATGATGATGGCCCTGCCAGTGGCCTGCCTGGCAGCAGCCTCTGGGACCAACCTGATATCGTTGATCTTCTCAAAGACCTATTCAGGGGGAGGAAGCGCGCTCGGGATCCTGATGTTCGGTTTTACGCTCCTCGCCCTCTTCTCCATCCTCACGACGATATTGATGGCTGGTGGTCGGCCGAACCTGGCACTGGCAGCCGGCATCATGCTTTTACCCGTAAATTTCACCCTCAACTTCGTCCTCATCAGTCGATTCCAGATCATCGGGGCAGCCCTCGCGACGTCATTGTCGGCCCTGTTCGGAGTGGGTGTGGCCTCGGTCATGGTTTGGAGGGAGTTCAATACCCTCTGGAAAATACGGTCACTGCTGAACATCACGGTATCTTCTGCTCTGATCTTCGTAATACTCAAGATAGTCGCCCCGCTCGGTTACTGGTTGATTCCATGGGCCATCTTCTCCGCGATGTTATACGGGTTCCTCCTGTTCATCCTTGGAGAGTTGAGGGCGAGTGATTGGCTGGTATTCAGGGGGATCATGCACATGGCCCCTGCATACACGGGCATCGAAGGGCAGGGAGGAGGTAAAGATGGAGCTTAAAGGTCCAGGTGTCCCGACCTCTAAGGCCCTGAAAAGGATCTCCAGAAGTACATCGATCCTCTTTATCTCGATTGTAGTCTATACGGTCATTCTAAGCGGGCTTTCTGTACAGAGATATCGTACCTACAATGCAGGGATGTACGACCTCGGGATCATGGAACAAACGATATGGAATACCTCACAAGGGAGGATACTTACGTCAACCGTCAACATGGGATATCCTGTATCCAGGTTCTGGAACGGGAGGTGGGAGCTGATGTATCTTCCCATAGCCCTCCTGCACCGTATTTTCCCATATCCATCCACTGCGCTGATTATTCAAACGATCGTCCTGGCACTAGGAGTGATACCGATCTATCTGCTTGCCGTTGACAAGCTCGGGAAGGGGATACTTTCCACTACCTTACCCATTACCTATCTCCTCTATCCCCCTCTCCACAACGCCAATCTCTTCGATATTCACGGGATAACTCTGGCAACTCCGATGATCCTTTTCGCCTTTTATTTCCTGAACAGGAGGGCCATGGCACCCTTCTATCTCTTTTTGGTTCTGCTCCTCTTTTGTCGTGAGGACGCATCCCTTATTGCCTTCATGCTGGGACTCTATGCCCTGGTAATCATAAAAGAGAGGAGAGCCGGCATCTCAGTCATGGCACTCAGCTTTCTCTGGTTGCTCCTTATCCAGAACGTTCACCACCTCAGACCGATTTTCGATCTCCCTCCTCTGAACGATCCCAATCTCTTCCCAAGCAGGTGGGAAAGGGTTGGAGGATCTTCTCCGCTTACTTTCGCGATGTCAATCGTCCAGGATCCCCTGGGATTTCTTCGACTCTTCTGGGGCACGACAAACCTGAAACTCATAATTAAACTGTTCGGTCCCGTGGGTTTTATATCATGGCTGAATCCCTCTTCACTCGCGCTGATGATGCCGAACCTCATTGTCAACATGATCAGCAGTTCCCCGGTGTCGAAGAATATTTATCATCACTATACAGGCGCTGTTACGCCGGTAGTGTTTATCTCGACAATATTTGGTATCGCATACCTGCTGAGGGTTGGAAAGAGTCTCTCCACGGCAGGGCATTCCGGGGCATGGAAACGCCTCATTCACCCGGTGACACTTTCGATCGGGATACTCTCCTCTACACTCCTTGCATGTCTCCTCTGGTCCAGAGTCCCTGATGCCGCTTCTTATCGGGTGACATCTCATCACGAAGTAAATGACAGGAAGGCGGACATGATCCCCGGGAAAGCCTCGGTGTCCGTCCACTTTTTCCTTGCTCCCCATGTCGCCCAACGGGAAGGCCTCTTCCTCTTTCCTGACAAACTGGGTGAAGCGGAGTACATCTTCTACGACCTCAACCTTCCATTTAACAGGTTGATGTCGCACACGATGCATTCTAATCCGGCGGTCGATCCGGTCAATGAGCCTTTCCTCTCCCTCCTGGACGATCGAAGATACGGCATTGTCGATTTTGAGGATGGTACCATTGTCTTCAAAAAGGGAGCCGATTATAACGAGGGTTTACGGTTATTCAGAGTAAATGAGACCGAACGTGATTGGGAAAACTTGAACGGATTCGACTTCGGTGGTATCAATCTTGTAGGGATAAGAAGGGAAGGAATTTCCGGCTACACGGAGAAGCTTCTCCATGTCACCCTTTACTGGCAGTGGAATGGGGGAGGGATCTCGGATGATTTCTTCGTTACCCTCGCCCTGACCGATGGTGATAGAGGGAGTGAGTTGATCCATAGGCCCTTTTTCGGAAGACTTGGGGAGGTAGGCTGGGAAATTGGCGACATCATCAGGGATGACTTGTTTATACCTCTTACGGGGGTATATCATGGAAGTTACGACCTTGTCTTAACAGAGGGATCCAAGGATGGCAGGATGGGATATCCCAAGGGCCTGACCAAGGTTTCAATTTCTCCGGAGGATGTAGAATGATGCAATCGGCTCGTCGAAGTAAGGGCCTCAGGAGTGAAAATAACGGGATGGATCGCTCCGAGGCCGACGGTCGCATCAGAAGGTGGCTCCAGGCAATCGAAAATGCAACGGATGGGAACCTGATATTCCTGATCGCGGCAGCAGCGATCTGTGTCCGTGTCTTATTTTACCTGATCGTGTTCGATGGTTTGAAAGACGTATTCGGCTGGCTGAGTGACGATAATTATGATGAGATAGCCGTAAACTTACTCGCCGGAAATGGTTATGTCATCCACATGGGTGATCAGCCAAACATGATAAGGCCACCGGTTTATCCCCTGTTTCTCATCCTTCATTACTTAATCTTCGGGCAGAGCAGGATTTTCCTGGCGATCGTCCAGTCCATTCTTCAAGCCGGGGCCTGTGTGATACTCTACAAGCTCACGAAGAGTTACATCAGGGATCAGAGAATAGCCTTCATCTCTTCGATGGTGATGGCTCTCTATCCTCAATCGATGTTATACTCGTCGCAGGTAGCAACCGAATCCCTCTACCTCTTCCTGATGATGATCACTGTATATCTGTTTCTGTCACTCACTGCGGGACCTCGGCCTGGTCTATTTTACGTGTTGGGTGCGATGCTGGGAGTCCTGGCATTATGTAAACCAGCATCTCAACTCATGTTTATACCAGTATGTACTGTAATAGGTTACAGGTATCGTTCAAGATGGAGAATGGCGGCTAAAGGGATAATTGAAATAATGTTTGCACTGGTACTCGTCGTGTCACCATGGACGATCAGGAACTATATCGTCTCCGGTGATTTTGTACCTGTCGCCACGCGCGGAGGACGCTTCCTTTACAGCAATACGATATCCACATCTGAGGAGGAACAGGTTGCGTACGAGATGCTTGAGAGCGAGGGGATAGAAAATCCTGATGAAGAGGATTCTGAATGGCTTAATCTCGCGGTGCGCAATATATTGAAGAATCCCGGTAACTTTATCCGGAATACGTTAAGGACGTCCTCTGATTTCTGGTATAGAGGTCATTCGAGATCGGTCAGCATATTTAACGCCTTCGTTAATTTCCCGTTGCTATTTTTTGGTATCCTCGGGTTGCGAATCGCATGGAGGAAAGGACTGCATCTACTCCCGATCCTCGCCCTTGTCATCTATTTCAACGGGATATACGGTCTATTGCATGCGATGGCGCGATATGCACTACCGGTGATCCCATTTATAATCATGTTCGGGGTACTCGGTTTATTCAGCCTTTGTGGTTTGGTTAACGGGACCCCCGAAAGGCAGGGGAAAGCAGATGGAATTGACGGGTAATCTTGCTGGAATAAAGGGTGGAAAGATCATCGTTGGAGTCATACTCTCCATCATAGGTCTCGTTTTCGCTCAGGTCATCCTTATAGATCCTGACTCCGCTATTGTCCTTATCCTGATGCTGGGAGTCGGGTTTGTCGCGGTAAAGCAACCGATAATAGGTCTCTTGCTGATCCTGACGACGACGTCTACCATCATTTCCCCCAGGGTCCTTCCCGGTCTGTCTCTGGGAGGAGCGGATATCGAACTCACAGAAGTCCTGATAGTCCTCGTCACCCTTCTACTGGTCGCGAAAAACGGTATTGGCAACTCCATCAAAAGATGTCTCTCCTCCAGGCTGACCGTTCCATTGATCCTTTTCTATATATTGATAGCGGTTTCAATCCAGTACAGTATCTCGACATACAGGGACCTGGAGTTCACGACCATATTGGCCAGGTCCAGGATTTTCTTCTACTATTTCCTCTTCTTCCCCACACTCCTGGCGGTAAAGGATGAAGAGGATCTGAGGTTCTTTATCAAGGGATTGCTGATTATCACCGCCCTTGTCTCTCTCTATTTCATATATACAGCCGTTTTCGGGCAGACTTACCTTCACTACATCCTCAGGACAGGTATTCGTTTCACGATAAGAGGTGTAGACGCCGGCTCTGTTTCTGATCTTTCTATGAAGGACGCGAGAATTGGGGACATTCCAGGGACATCGCTCGTCGTCACCATGTTCTTTGTTGCCATATGCCTGTTCGTTTACTACCGCTCCACGATGGGAGCGATCTGGTTCGGAGCGTTGAGTGCGCTCTTCACGATCCCTATCCTGCTATCGTTCACTCGAATGACATGGGCGACAACCCTATTCATGTTTCCTGTCCTGTGGCTGATCGTCAGGAAGAGGACGTTTCGTCTTACCAAACTGGCGATCTTCATGGGAAGCGGTTTCCTTCTCTGTTTTCTGGCCTTTTCCTTTCATCCCAAATATTCAGATATCATTGGTGTTACGACAGAGAGGCTGAAGAGCTTTTTCGAAGAGAACATCGAGACTCCAACAGCTGTCTGGCGAATCGTGGAGATGAAGGCTGCCATAGATGAAGTGGAGAAAAATCCGTTGACCGGTATGGGAGTAGCCGGTGAGTTCGTGAGGAAAAATGTGACCTATAAGGGGAGAGAGTTCATCATCTATAATACATCCACCGTTCATAGCGCATTCCTTTCGCTGGCGATTAAGATTGGTATACCAGGCCTCGCCATCTTCCTGATCCTGTATTTGATGGCGGTCAATCGAGCGTTCGGTCTGTTCAGGAAAACAGGGAACCTGTTCGTGATGGGAGTGTCGATCGGTCTGTTCCTCGCTCTGGTGAGGTCTTTTCTGAACGCATTCTCACAGCCATACTTCATTGAGGTTCCCATGATAGCATGCCTCGCGGTCAGCTTTGCCCTGATCGAGGCGATGAAGGCAATGAGGATCGGAAGTAGCGAGGAACTGGGTCCTGTGGGACAGGACCTTATCCTGTCTCCAAGGGGAACTCCGAAGAGATATAACTAAACGGTTTGAGTAGAATGGACACTTTCAAGAGATTTACGAAAAACTCGATTTATCTCCTGGTGGCGAAGGGCTTTACGATCATCTTCTCGATGGCCTTTGGAATATATGCCGCGCGTTCATTGGGCGACATAGGGTACGGGAAATACGGGTTCATTATGGTCATGATCGCCTACTTCATGGTTACATCGGAGTTCGGTCTCGAGAACCTGATAGTCAGGGATGTGGCCACACAGAAGGAGAAGAGCAACAGTTATCTTGCAACGTCAATCCTCTTCAAGTTCGCGACCGCGTCGATCTCTGTCTTATTGATGGTTGGAACCATTTTCCTCCTCGGACGTGAGGACCTGGCGATCATAGCGTTACTGGCGGCCATTTCGCTGATACCGCTCTCTATATATACATCCTTCGATGCCTGTTTCCGCGCGCACGAGAAAATGGAATACATAGCCGGTGTTGAGATAATCTACGGGGCTTTACGGTCGGGTCTGGGTATCTTTCTCCTGATGAGAGGCTTTGACCTTACTACCCTGTTCGCGGCCTATATCGGAACCGAATGTTTTCGCCTCCTATTGATCACCATCCTATATCATGTAAAGATCTCCCCTCTTGTTTTCTCCCTTGAAGGAACCCTGATCAGGCACTTCTGGAAGGAGTCTGTTCCGCTCGCCTCCTGGAAGATGCTTGGAATGCTCTATATCAAGATAGAAGTCCTGATACTCTTTATCCTGCTTGGTGACGCATCGGTCGGATGGTTCAAGGTGTCGATGAATATCACGGACCTCATATCGATCGTATCGATGATCGCCATGAACGCGATATTGCCTGTTATGTCAAATTTTTACGTCGAATCACGGGAGAAATTGCTCGAACTGTACCAGACGATATTTCGTTACATTATCATCATCATGATACCGGTGGCGATGGGGATCACGATATTCGCGGACGACATCATTGTATTCATGTTCGGTGATCAGTATTTGAACTCGGTCCATATCCTCAGAATTCTGATATGGTCTGCCGCGTTAAGTTTTATCCTGGCCCTGCTGGGGACGGTTATACTCGTGATTGACAAGTTCAGGCTGGCGGCCAAATTGTCGGTGATCAATACGATCGTCAGGGCCCTCCTGAATATTATTCTTATCAGTAAACTGGGATTTATCGGTGCTCCCCTCGCTTCTCTCATCGCCAATGCCTTCAGCCTGGCTCTGTTTGTTCCCGTCGTTTCACGCACGCTCGGTCACACTGGTATCGATTTTGCTCTAATCCGTTCTGCGCTGATCTCGCTGGGAATTGTCCTGGCAGGTCTGTTGCTTTTTCAACAATATGGTTACTTGTACATTACGATCCTTACCGGATATCTCCTCTATTTCATTGTTATTTTCAAGACCAGAATGGTCAACGATAAGAAGTTAGGCCTGGTAAAACAGATATTTTTGAGGGGCAACTGATGGACGTTTCGGTTATCGTTGTAAGCTATAATACACGGGAGTTGCTAAAAGAATGTCTATTATCCATCTATAGGGAGACAAAGGACGTAGAGTTCGAGGTCTATGTTGTGGACAACTGCAGTGCGGATGGCAGTGCGGATGCCGTGGAGAGAGAGTTCCCCGATGTCAAGTTGATCCGCAACGATCAAAATGTCGGTTTTGCAGCGGCAAATAATGTCGTGCTCAGAAGGGGGAAAGGTCGGTACTTCCTGCTCCTCAACCCTGACACCCAGTTGATCAACAACGCTATAAAGGAGCTGGTAGATTACATGGATCAGAGCCCTGATGTAGGGGCTGCCGGCAGCATGATCCTGGATGACGACAAAAATGTGCACATGGTTTGCCGAAAGTTCTCACGTATTTCCCATGAAATAGGTGAGCTGGCACCGGTTATAAACAGGTTCAGCTGGAAGTTCACGTCGCGAAATTATCTTCCAGACGAATTTGACTACAAGGAATTGGGGGAAACTGATTACGTCCAGGGCGCCTGCCTGATGGTGAGAAGGAAAATATTGGATGAGGTCGGTCTTCTCGATGAGAGATATTTCATGTACGGCGAGGAGGAGGACTGGTGCTATCGTATCAAGCAAAATGGCTGGAAGGTGATGTATGTGCCGTCAGCGGTGATCATTCATTATTGGGGGATGTCGACGAGGCAGCGCTCGACGGAGATGTTGATGGAGCTCTATAAGAGTAAATTGAAGTTTTTCAAGAAGAACTACGGGCAGTTGCGGAGTCAGCTCCTGAGGTTGACGCTGGTGGCACTTATGGGTTTCAGGGTCCCTTACTACACCCTGTTACCCTTTCTCGTGAGAGGAAAGAAAGAAAATGCGAGAATGTTCAGGGAACAGAGCTGTACGATCATGAAGACCATGTTCTCACCGCTGTAAGGGGGAAAAAAGAATGAGATATATCACCGCAAAATCATTTGCCAACAAGCAACTCAACAAGCTGGAGATAAAGAGGAGGAAGGTAAGACTCCGCTCCAGACCGATTGAAATCTCACTCGAACCGACACTTCGCTGCAACTCGAACTGTGTGATGTGTAACCGTCAATTCATCCGAAAGGAACAGGTCCGTAACTCCGGACTCCTCTCGTGGGAAACCTTTGATAAGGCGAGATCTTTCTTCCCCTTTGCAGAGAGAGTTCTGCTGGGAGGGTTCGGCGAATCGCTACTGCATCCGGATTATATAGATATGGTGAAGGAGATCAAGAAGTATGGCCCAAACGTCTACTTCTTTACTAATGCCGTGTCTCTTAAACCGGAGATCGCCGAGGGGTTGATAAGATCGAAATTGGATCAGATCTGTGTCTCCATCGGAGGGGCCACCCCGGAGACACACGCCTACGTTAGAGGGGCCGATACACTTGGCAAGGTGATCGAGAACCTCAGAGAATTGAACCGGTTAAAGGGGAATAACGGAAATGGACGTCCATCGATATCATTCAACGTTGTGGCAATGAATTCCGTCCTCCCGGAAATTACAGGGATCCTGGATCTTGCCAGAGAACTCGACGTCGAATCGGTCTGGATGCCTCACATCGTCGCTCAGCAGGTGGAGATGATCGTGGAGAGCCCCTGGACAAGGGTGAATGAAGCAAAAGACTACTTCCGAGAGGCCGAAAATAAGGCCATGGAGCTTGGCCTCGAGATCCACCTGCCGGATCTCAACGAGTATGTGGGGGATTGCCTTTCCTTCTTCCAGGAGATTTATATCACATGGGATGGGAAGGTCTTGTCCTGCCCGTTCGAGCGTTTTATCCTTGGAGACCTCAAAACCCATACCCTTGAGGAGATATGGAACGGACCTGGTTACCTCAAGGTCAGAAAGGACTATCGCGAAAGAGGGATCCAGAAAGTTTGTCCGAATTGCACCAAGTGGAGTAACGAACCCGGTTCACACCTAAAACCCTCTGCCAACTCGAGGGAGTTTGCGGAGAGACTATTCTAAAGACATATGAATATCCTGCAGGTAAACAAGTTCCACCAGTCCTGGGGTGGGGCGAACCGTTACTATATGGAGTTATCCCGTATCCTCGAGGAAAGAGGAAACAGGGTAATTTCGTTTTCCATGAAAGAGGATAGCAATGAACCTTCTCGGTACTCCGATTACTTTGTCGAGCACATAGACCTCAATAATCCAGATGGTTTGTTGAGCCGGATTCGTTGCTTTCTCAGGGTAACCTATTCCCTGGATGCTCGGAAGAAAATCCGGAAACTCATTGGTGACCATCGACCAGAAATTGCTCATATTCACAACATTTATCACCAAATTTCTCCGTCTATTCTGCCGGTATTAAAGAATAGTGGCATCCCGGTAGTGATGACCGCCCACGATTACAAATTAGTCTGTCCGAACAATACGCTCTTTGACGGCTCGAATATTTGTGAGAAATGTCTGGGAGGTAAGTCTTATCAGGTCATGTTGAATCGATGTCATAATTCTTCTTTTTCGAAAGGACTCACTCTGGCTATAGAGGCTTACCTTCATAGTTTATTAAGATCTTACACAGAATGCGTTGACACCATAATAACGCCGAGCAGTTTTATGAGGAATATCTTTATAACCTTTGGTGTAAATCCCGACAAAATAGTTTTCATCCCTAATTTTGTCGATCCGATTCCTGACAAATTCGGTGATGAAGAAGACGACTATATCCTGTACTTCGGCAGACTGTCGATCGAGAAGGGGCTCAGGACCTTGATCAGCGCGATGCAGCGTTATCCAGGCACCCGCTTGATCCTCGCAGGTGATGGTCCTGAGAGAGAAGGGCTGGAAAAATTGAGCGGTGTATTGAACCTGACCAACGTTCAATTTATTGGCCAGAAGAATTCTCAGGAAACCGAACAACTGGTAAAAAATAGTATGTTTACGGTCATAACGTCGATCTGGTATGAGAATTGCCCCCTTTCAGTACTCGAATCGATGGCTCAGGGAAAACCGGTCATAGGTTCTCGAATCGGAGGAATACCCGATTTGATCGAGGATGGCAAAGATGGCCTTCTATTCAACTCGAATGATGTTGAAGACCTCTGCGAGAAGATCGGTACCATACTCGATGACTCTGATTACAGGCGTGAACTTGGGAGAAACGCATACCTGAAGGTCAAACAACACTTTAACAGTGAGGTTCATTACCAGGGGATCTCCTCTGTATACAAGGAGTTAATCGGAGGATAACGAGACCATGCAACCGACAGATGCCATAATTGCGGTAACGCTTAATTGCAACTCACGCTGCAAGATGTGTGATATCTGGAAGAATAAGATGGAGAATGAATTGCAGCCGGAAGAGTACAGGAAGCTCCCTTCTTCGCTGAAAGGCATTAATATCTCAGGCGGGGAACCCTTTCTACGAAAGGACCTCCCCGATGTCATTAGGGTCATTAAAGAGACTTGCCCCAATGCGCGGCTCGTTATCTCGACAAACGGTTTCATACCCGATCGGATCGGATCCTTACTGCCCGATATCGTAGGGATCGATCCGAAAATTGCGGTCCGTATCTCCATCGATGGGATGGCAGAAACACATGAGGAGATTCGTGGCATTCCCGGAGGCTTCAGTCGAGACATGGAGAGCCTCGAATTGATGAAGAAGTTGGGGGTCAGGGATCTGGGCCTTGCCATGACAGTTATGGAGACAAACGTCGAAGAGATGCCGGAAGTCTATAAACTTGCAAACGACCTGGGTGTTGAACTGAGCTTGACTATCGCTACCGATTCAGAGGTCTTCTTCGGCGATGGCAAGGACGATTTGAGACCGAAGGCTAACGGTTCCCTCCAGAGATCATTTGATGGAATCATACAATCTGAATACACTTCATGGGAACCGAGACGCTGGTTTCGGGCATGGTATGGTAAACACCTGATCCAATACACAATGGGCCATGGGAGACCGATCCCCTGTGACGCGGGAAAGGGATTCTTCTATCTCGATTCCCTGGGCAACGTATATGCCTGCCACATACTTCCTACCGTTTTGGGTAATATACGGGAGAATGACTGGGAGGAAATATGGGAATCGCCCGGCTCGGACGAGACAAGGAGAAAGATCAACGGATGTGAGCAGTGCTGGATGGTCTGTACGTCGAAGTCGGAAATAAGGAAGAAAATCCTTAAGATAGGGCTTGAAGTCATTGGGGATAAAGTAAAGTCCCATTTAACTTGAGCCTAATCAGATCCATCCCGGTCGTCGGAAACTGCGCGAAGCGCCTGTTCTCGGCACAAGGTTATTACTTAGGTTTAA
>CAYTWO010000066.1:0-13373 GCA_964442125.1 uncultured Gemmatimonadota bacterium | reverse complement strand
AATAAAAGGCATACAAGGATCGGACAGGGAGTTTACCGTTGGTAGAGAGAGGGCCACTGAGAGTTTTCGTCCTGGGTACGAGGGGCTTCCCGAATATACAGGGTGGAGTAGAGAAACATTGTGAAGAACTTTACCCCCGACTCGTACGTCTGGGATGTGAAGTCACGGTTTTTACGAGAACCCCCTACGTTCCGAGGGAGAAAAGGCTAAAAGAATGGGAGGGGGTACGATTCATCCATTTGTGGTGTCCAAGAAACAAATATCTGGAGACAATAAGCCATTCATTTCTCTCTGCTATCGTCTCTATCTTTAAAAGACCCGATGTCCTTCACCTCCACAACATCGGTCCCGCACTGAGTCTCCCTCTCCTGAAGCTTGCCGGCCTGAAAACAATTGTAACCTGCCACAGCTTGAATTATGAACATGTAAAGTGGGGCGCCCTCGCAAGGTTGGTCCTGAAGTTCGGGGAGAAATTAATGCTTTCGTTGCCGAACAAGGTCGTCTTCGTCTCCAGGCATTTAAAGGAAAGGATCGGCAGGGATAAGAAATGTATCCACATAAACAACGGCATATCCATTTCATCGGGGAATTCAAAAAGGGGTGTTCTCGAGAGGTATGGCATCGATAAGGGGAAATATATACTGACAGTCGGTCGGATCACCCCGGAAAAGGGGTTTCATGACCTGCTCGAGGCATATTACGGGATAGATACCTCCTGGAAACTGGTAATCGTTGGTGACGCTGATCACGAGACAAGATATTCGAGACAACTGAAGGAAAAGGGTGTGAAGTCTTCCGGTGTCGTGATGACGGGCTACCTGCAGGGAGATGAGCTCGCCGCCATTTACTCTAACGCCGGCATGTTTGTACTCCCTTCTCATTTTGAGGGCCTCCCGATCGCGTTGCTCGAAGCCATGAGCCACGGCCTGCTCTGCCTTGTCAGCTCGATTCCCGGGAATCTCGAGATCATAGGCGATAAAGGTTTCATTTTCCCCCCTGGAGATGTCGATGCGATCCGGGCTAAAATTTCTCATTACCTCGACAATCCGCCCGATGAAAATATCATTCGGTCTCAGAGACATCGTATCGTCGAAGAGTTTAACTGGGATTCAATCGCGGAGTATGTACTGGCAGTGTATCGTGATGTTCTGGAAGGCAACGGCAAGTGATTTTAGCGGGTAATCACCAACAATTTACTGCGTAAAATTTAATGAGATGATTAAAAAAGTATCCAACTGCCGGTCGGACCTGTTGTCAGTCTGAAGTGTAAGGATATAACCTTATGTTTGACAATAAGTTGCCGGACCCCTTCCCGTGACCATAGCGGCACGCTTGTTGCGCTACTACCCCGGAGGAGAAAGGTAACTATTCCTTCTGGAGGAGCCATGAATCAAAGCAACATCAAACAAGCTCTGCTGATTTTTATTCTTCTTTCGGGACTAATGCTTCCGGGTAACCTGGTGTCTCATCTCTGGGCTCAAGGCGGGACCGGACCGCATTTTCCCAGGCTGGCCAACGCCTACCTGTTTGGGGAGATCCGGGAGATAGACATCGATATCCTGTCGGGATGGGATCTCTTTGTCTTCAACTGGTATATCGACAATCATTCAGGAAACAGGGAAAACCTCTCGAGAATAAAAGCGCTGAGTCCAAACACGATTTTCATCATGTACCATCTCTCCTTTGGTGTAAATGCTTCGGTGAACCCGCCCGATCCTCTCTATACGATGGCGGAGCAGTATAACTGGTGGCTTTACGACTATGAAGGGAACCGGCTCGTAGATCCAGGATGGACATTCAACAAACTCTTGAATTTCACAAACACTGAGGCGGCAAAAGGATCAAATCCAGCGGGCTTAAAGCCCAATTCCTTTCTTCCGGAAGATCTCATGACCAACCACATCAACAAATATGATTACTGGGATGGGATCTTCTATGACAATTTCTCAGACAATATCAGGTACCTTTACCAGGATATCAAGGACGCTACCCTGAATCAAATCGCTGAGTTTGATTTCCAACCCAACAATAATGAACCGTTATTTGACAACCTGTGGCGTAACGGGATGCTCTCACTCGTTGAAAATACCTTGAGCCACGATCAAGGAGTCATCATGGTCGGAAACGGTCTTCACAGATCGGCTACTCCATATCTGAACGGTATTTTCTTCGAGAATTACAACCCTGCCAGTCACAACCTGAGTGATCTTGCCTGTGTTCAGAAATATTTAGCGGATACGGAGAGAGATCGACCGATATCGATAATCAATGGAATGGCGACCGATGAAGATCCTATGGACTATACGTCGATGCGTTTTGCAATGTTTAGCACACTTCTCACAGACGCTTATTTCAGCTACGACTTCGGGAGTCAGGATCACGGAGAGACACTGTGGTATGACGAATTCTCGGTGAAACCATCCGGGGAGGTGGCTGCAATAACGACCCATCTGAAGGATGATATCGACTCATCTCAGGATAAGATATCGGTAACCTCTACCGAGGGATTCCCGGGCTCGGGAGTAATCTTGATAGATGGCGAGCAGATTTATTACGCCGCCAAGACCGATTCCGAGTTTGTCCAGTGCATGCGTGGATATCCTCGCATCACCTATAAATATGATCTCAGTGCGCCACATGTCAAAGACTCGATGGTCATACACTATTTGAATGATTACAGGGGATATCTCGGCTCGTCTGTTTCGGATGCTTATGATGCGAATGATCCTTCCGTAAAGCTAAAAGACCTGTTTGCCGCGTCAGGAGGATGGTGGGCTACCGGAGAAACTGCCGATGATATCAACTCGAGGGTCTGGAGGAGAGACTTTGAGCATGGCGTGGTCTTCCTGAACCCGGGTCGGGATTCTAAGACGGTGAGCGGTCTTGGAGATGGACTTTACATGAAGATAAAGGGCCTTCAGGATCCTCCCCATAACGACGGTCAATTAGTTCGGAATACCTTGGTCCTGAATTCCAAGGATGGGTATATCTTATTGAACAGCTTTGACCAAAGTTCACCCGATCCACCTGGTGGTTTAAGCATTATTGAATAGGGCGTTTTCCCTCACTGGCCTCCCAACCTCAATGAGCAGAAGGATCCATTGGGCAGGAAAAGGCCGTCTGTGGCAAGGCAGTAACCATGTGGTTGTTCCTGTCCGGCAGATCTTCCGATATCACAATAATATCAGCGCAGACCGCATGAAACTTTTTGTGAAATACGCTATCGGGTATCTCACCCACTTTACAGGGCTGAACAGAGCCATCCGGTTCTTCCTCGGTCTCATCCCGAGGAAAAGACGTATCATCATTATCGCCTTCCACCGGATTGGACCCGGGGAGTACGGTCCCTCTGAGTCGGTTTCACCGGAGCTCTTTGAAAAACAGGTTCGTTTCATATCCCGGCACTTCAAGGTCATCTCGTTCTCCGAAGCGGTCTCGATCCTTTCGGGTTCCGAACCATTCGAGGAGGATGCCATCGTACTGACCTTTGATGATCCCTACCGGGACTATCACACCCACCTCCTGCCGATCTTGAAAAACTATGAGCTACCCGCCATGATATTCGTCACAACCGATCCAATCGACAGCGGAGCACCCCCCTGGTATGACAGGGTCCACGAGATCCTGACAATGCTCGATTCATCCGGCTGGTTCAGTCGTATCGACACTTCATCGCTCGAGGATCCCGAGCTGAAATGCCTGTCCGTGATCGCAGAAAGTTCCGGGATCAGGAAACAGAACGGGATCAATTCGTTTATCGAACATCTGAAGTCACTGACAAACCTCCGGAAGAACGAGATCGTGGGACACCTGACCGCGATCGCGAAGGAGTTGCGCCTGCCTGTGGAGGCCAGGAGAACGGTCCTGAACTGGGATGAAGTAAGGGAGCTGGACAACGGTCTGGTGACCATCGGTTCACACACCTGTACACACCCGATCATGTCACAGACAACTCCTCCTGACGCGGCAGTCGAGATCGAAGAATCAAAATCGCGAATCGAATCGATGCTCTGCAAACCGGTCACTCTCTTTTGCTACCCCAACGGGCTCGAGACCGATTTCACCGAAGAGAACGTAGAGAAGATCAGGTCCGCGGGGTATGTGGCGGCCTGTACTATGATCGATGGCGTGAACGGCCGGGGAACCTCCCTTTTTCATCTTCGACGGATCTCCCTTGGCCGGGCGACGGTCTGTCAGGTGGACCTGAAACTGACCATGAAACTGCTGCTCCCGCAGACTTGATGATGAAAGAAGAGAAGATCAATATCACTTTTCTTGTCTCGACGCTCCCGGTAGGAGGTGCGGAAGGCATTCTTCTGGAGTTTATCAAGCATGTCGACATGACCGAATTCTCCATCAGCGTGATCTGCTTGAAACAACGCGGCAAGGTAGGACAGGAGCTGATCGATCGGAACATCACGGTTCTGGATGAGGCCATGTCCGGCAGGAGGGATCTGCGGGTCTTCAGCAAGCTCAGCAGGCTCTTCAAAAAACTGAATACCCACGTCCTGTTCCTTCTCAATCATGACGACGCGATGCTCTGGGGAAAAATCTGTGGCCGGCTGGCTCGTGTTCCGCTGATTCTGCTCTGGGTACACTCGAGCACCTTGGCGGGTGAGGGTCGGCTGGTCCGCCTGATCAACCGGATGACCATAAACATGAGCGACAAAATCATCGCGCTCTCGAATCACCATCGAGAAGAGCTGCTGAGGCTTTTTCCCAAGCTGAAAAGTGAAAAGCTTGAGATCATTCCAAATGGAATCGATGTGCGCCGTTTTACCGAAAAAGATCCCAACCCCGAGCTTCTCGCTTCACTGGGAATCGAAGGTCTCCGCTTCCGGATCGGAACGGTAGCGCGCATGTGCCGGGAGAAAGCGCTGGATGTCTTTCTCCGGGCGGCTTCCATCGTTGTCGAGGCGGAACCCGGGGCAATGTTTATCCACATCGGTGAGGGCGAAGAACGACCCGGAATTGAGCGACTGGCCTCAGATCTCGGTCTTCAGGGTCATGTCAGATTTCTTGGATTGAGACGTGATATCCCGGACCTTCTCAATCTCTTTGATATAGCCGTACTCTCCTCGAATGATGAGGTTTTCCCCCTCTTTCTGCTCGAGGCGATGGCTTCAGAACTCCCCGTGGTCTCGACCCGGGTGGGCGGTATCGAGGATATCGTCGTCCCAGGGGAGACCGGTTACCTGGTTGAACCCGGGGATTACGAAGAGATGGCGACCTGTCTTCTCAAGCTGATCAGAGATCAGAAACTGGCCTTGAAAATGGGAAAAGCCGGTAAAACACGAGTCCTGGACTTATATCGGGTCGAGCAAATGGTCACGAAGATGGAGAACCTTATGAAAACGTTGTTGCCCCTGCACTGAACCCGCTGGCTCCCTCGCGTGACTTAGTGGTCCTTCTCATCATCCTCACAACGATTCGGCGCTCACGCTTCGTAAAACGACGACAAACCACTGAGTTATGATTAGAACTTATGTATGAGAGATAGGTGGTGTATCCTCTCGGGATAAAGAAAGCAACTAGCTTTTAAGGTAATGTACTATCGCTCACAAATCCAGACCCGGAATTTCAGGATCATCTAACGGAAATTCTCCGGGCAGGCTGTCAGGAGATACTGGCAACAGCCCTGGAAGGCGGATTCGGGGAGAGCAAGCTCTCGTGGAAAGCCGTGCTCAGAGATTTGAGGGATCTGATTAATTATGTGCATCAGCCTTCACCTCGTTCTTCAGCAGCCTGTCGGCTTCACTGCTGATCCTGTTCATGACATGATCGGGCTTTAGTTCAACCAGACACTTCCTCTCCGGATAGGGACATTCTATTGTCTTCCCGACACTGCGTACCGAGAAACATGGGCTGCACTCGAGCCCCAGCCGCACCACTATGTGTCCTTCCCCATACGGCGCGGTCCGTACAGGGTCCGTAGGCCCGAAGATCCCGACGGTCCTCACCCCTGCCGCGGCGGCAATGTGCATCAGTCCCGAGTCATTGCTGATGAACATTCTGCATTTCTCAATAATTGCTGCAGTGGTATTTATGTCTGTCTCACTCACAATCTCGCAATGGGAACTCATAGCACTTTCTATTTCGTTTTTTATAACATCTTCATTCCTGCTCCCGAACAGCAGTACCTCGCAATCGTAGTTTTGCACCAGAGTGTCCAGCAGTTCCGAGAAATACCTGGATGGCCACCTCTTCATCTCCATGGTGAGGTCCTTACTCGATCCGGCGTGGACACCAACCAGTTTGTTATCCGTCCCGAGCGCCCTGATTATATCGTCCGCACGTTTTCGTGCCTCCTCAGGTATGAACAGCTCGAGCTCCTTTGGCTCGTCATCGGGATCGATCCCGACAACCTTCAGCAAATTGAGGTTCTGCTCGACGTCGTGAGCTTTGTAGTCTATGTCTATCCTTATGCTGTTAAGGAAGTTCAAATTGAGAGTTCTCTTGTATTTGTAGTCGAATGATACCCTGTGTCTGGCTTTGACCAGACGCTGGAAGATATTCTTATCGAACCTGTTGCCCGGGAAGAGAAGAAATGAATAGTCGTAATTTTCATCTCTGATCTTCTTCAGCAGGCCGGCGAGAGCCCCCGGTTCTCTGATCATCTGATAGTTTACGACCGAGATGTCATCGTAATAGGGGCAGCCGTCAAGGAGTTCGGCACCCACCTTGAACCGTACGATCAGATGCACATAAGAGTCAGGATATTTCCTTTTGATAGCTCTAATGGTCGGCACAGCCAGTAAGTTGATCCCGAGACCTGACTGGCAATTCAACAGGATCCTCACGATTTGCTGGTCCTTTCAGATATTCCTGATGGTCTGGTCTGCATTCAGCAGCCGACAGCCTATTATGTTCGTCTTTGGGTACCCGTCCATAACACGCAGCACCTTGCTGTATATATCCTCGATAAATATGATGTACCAGGAATCTCTATATTTTCACTTCCCACTGTCGAGGATAATAGTACGGGGTAAGCTTCGTTGTCAAGTGAATCTTGGTGAAAGTTGAAACAACGCTGACCCCGCCCATAAAGATGGAGTGCCATCTGGTCGATTACATTACCGGTTGTGGGTGGAAATTTGCCGTCTGGGAGAACTGCCTAAAAACCGACAAGTAACTGTTTGCATTCAGACATCGCGGGCTCTCTTTCACCCACTCGCTTTGAGTGTCACTATGAGCTCTTTTCCTTGACCTGCTGCCGGCAGAAAATACGTAATTTTGAACGTGAAGTTGGCACAAGAATTGCTTTTCTCCACCGCGACAATCCCTGTCAACAGGCATTAAATGAGCAATTACAAGCAACAGAGGAGAGTAAAGATGAGGTACAAAAGTGATGTTTTGGAAATATTTTCAATCAGTCAGGAAAAAATTACCCCAGCTCATCCAACATCAAGGAGGTCAAAGATGGGAAGGTCTTTACGTTTGACTGCTCTGATCACTTTTTTACTCGTTTTCCTGCCTGTTCAGGGTGGAGCCGCACCCGGGATACTTCCGACCCTGGAAGACTCGATGGAGGATACCATATTTGTTGATGACTTCAATAGAGCCGGACCGGGTCTCGGGAGTCTCTGGACAGCGGACTATGTCTATCAGATCGTTTCGAACGAATTGTCCAATACGGATACGATCGTTGTATTCGATGACCTTGCCCTCTATAATCCCGCCTCCACTCTCACAGGTGATAAAATGAACGTTTCCTTTCGATGGGGAACAGGAGTGGATACCACCGGAATGGTGAATGGTGGTTTGGCTCTTATGATGGATGGTGCCTCTACAACCTCGAACGGTTACTTCCTGTTTCGAAATTACAATCTCAACAGGTATGCCATCTGGGGCATAGTAAATGGTACCGTCACTTCCCAGATAGCAACTTCAGCGACTCCGGAACTTGATTTCTTTGAGCCTGGAGACGAGTTTCAGGTCTCCGTTACTTCGGACGGAAGTGGTCATCACTTCGACATCTTTGTCAGCGACCGGTACGATATCAGATTGACGGACCCGAATAAACTCTACGGGAACGCCGATACTCTGTATGCCGGCGTCATGCTGAATGGCGGGTATAACAACAATGTCGATGACTTCACTTTCTTCAAACACTCGAGTGACACAACACCACCGTCGGTAGTTGGAGATTTGACGGTAGAATCCGCGACCCCGACGTCTATCACGCTCACCTGGACGGCACCCGGAGATGATGACAGCACGGGCACCGCGTCCAAGTATGATATCAGGTATTCGAGGAGCGTTATCTCCGAGCTGAATTTCGACACGGCCACACGTGCGACGGCAGAGCCGGTACCTTCTGCTTTCGGTTCAACAGAGACTTTTACCGTTACCGGCTTGGAACCCGACACAAAGTACTATTTCGCGATGAAGAGCGAGGACGAATGGCCGAACCGCAACATATCCGATCTTTCCAACGTTGATTCGGGCTGGACTTCCGATAACATCGCTCCCGCGGCCATAAGTGACCTGTCGGTCGGTACTGCTTATTCGCGGACTGCCCTGCTTACCTGGACGGCTACCGGTGACAACGATACGGTCGGGATAGCCGACATGTATGATATCCGTTATTCCACTTCTCCGATCACGGAGGCTAACTATCCGGTCGCATCGAGAGCGGTCGGGGAGCCGGATCCTCTGGTTGCGGGCAGTGCGGAAGAATATATGATCGGCGGCCTGGATCCCGGTACGACTTATTATTTCGCGGTCAAGGCGGTGGATGAGTTCGGCAACCCTTCACCGCTGTCGAATTCACCCTTTGTACAGACAACGACATCTCCTACCATTACCGATTATTTCGATCGTCAGCAGCTGGGTTCGGACTGGATTGCCGATCCAGAGTTCGCTATCAACAATGGAGAACTGACCAATGTATCGATAGAGGAACGCTGGGACTTCATGGCGGTCTACACGCCAATCACAAATGTCGAGGCTGCAATTCTCCGATGGGGAATCAATGCCGATAATACGGGTATCGGAGACGGTGGTTTTGCGTTGATGCTGGACGAAGCATCGCCGGATGCGAACGGTTATCTCCTCTTCAGGCATCGGGTCACGGACAAGTACGCGCTGTGGACGATCGTCAACGGTGCACCGGATCAGGCGATAGCCCAGTCGGCGGTATCATCACTCCCGTATCCACAGGCGGGGGATGTATTCGAAGTAGCGGTGAGCAGTGATATACATGGTCACCACTTCGATTGCTACATCAACGGTGTATACGACACTCGTGTCAGCGACACCGGTAAGGTCCAGGGTAATGCCGCCCAGTTGTGGTCCGGCGTGATGCTTCACGGTAACAGAAACAACAACGTCGACTATTTCTTTGAGACCGGCCCGACCGCCAATGTGGCTCCAGGAGGATTCAGCCTGTTGAGTCCGGTAAATGGTGCGGTGGTCGAGACGGGGGCCCCGCTACTGGACTGGGAAGATTCGGTCGATCCGAACCTCTCCGATTCGGTCCTCTACACGCTCAATTATGGTACGAGCGCGGTCTTTGATCCCGACTCGACGACGGTGATCGAAGGGCTGGCGGTGAGCCAGTATGCCATCCCGCCGATGAGTATCCTCGCCCTCGTGAGGGGTAACGACAATCGACCGGTCTCTGCCACCTCACCGATGGCAACGGACGACGTATCGGTTGGAAGGACGGCGTCCTCGGTTCCAAATATCATGGAGGCTGCCGGTGGAAACGCGAACCAGGCTCCGTCGAGCCTGCCGGACGATGTGGTTGTCTATTGGAAGGTAAAGGCGGTCGATATTGGGAGTCTCGAGACGTGGAGTCTTCAGTTAGACTGGTCTTTTACGGTCTCCATTCCAGAACCACCTCTGCCGTTCAGTCTCCTCAGCCCCGATGATGGAGATACCGTGCAGACACGCACGCCTACATTGATCTGGGAGGCCTCGTCGGATCCCGATCCAGGCGATGTGATAACCTACACTCTAATTTACGACACGAATCCTGGTTTTGAGACCCCGATTATCATTGCGGGCCTCGATGAAACCAGCTTTGCCATGCCTTCCCTGGACGAGAATACGTTCTATTACTGGAAGGTGCTGGCTGTCGACAGCAAAGACCTCGAAACTCAAAGCACCCAGACCTTCAGCTTCTTCGTCCCGACCTTGACCGGGATCGGAGATGAAGGTGGTGGACAGGCAAGCCTGCCCAAGGTCTTTGCCCTGAGCCAGAACTATCCCAACCCCTTCAACCCGTCCACGTCGATTCGTTTCGACGTTCCCGAGGATGTATCGTCGGAGGATGGTGTCGGTGTCCTGCTGCAGGTCTACAGCCTGAGAGGGCAGTTGATCAAGACCCTCGCGGACGGTGTGAGGACTCCCGGCAGTTACGTGGTGCAATGGGATGGCAGTAAAGAGAATGGCGAGAAAGCCGGATCTGGAATCTACCTCTACAGAATTCAAGCGGGCAGCTTCAGTGCAACCAAAAAGATGGTCGTACTGAAATAAGACCCGCTTTCAGCCCAAGATAGAGGTCCCATCCGCGATCAAGCTCCTTGCTTCGCGGGTGGGGCCTCACGCTATGGCCCTTTTCTCGATTTGAAAATACTAAGGATGAAAATCCCCTTCCGAAAAACAGGTGTCTGGGTTCCAAAGGCAGGATATGGTATGTCCCTGTTTTTATGGGTCCTGGCTGTATCTCCTGCATATTCCACTTCAACCAGGATAATGCTCCTCGGAGACTCGATAACTGCGGGATTCAACGGATCGAATCCCGTTGGTGGTTTCCGGGACGATCTTGACAATTTACTTCTCAACGCGGGCAGCGAACATGATTTTGTCGGCACCCTTAACGATGGGATTGGATTTGACGCGGACCATGAGGGGCACGGCGGCTGGACCGTTAACCTGATGCTCGCCGACATCGACAGCTTTCTGATCGAGACGGATCCCGAAATGATCCTGATCCACCTGGGAACGAACGACATCTCCGCCAACGAGGGTGTCGAGACAACGATCTCGGAGATGGATTCCCTGCTCGAACACATCTACATGCACGATATGACAACGATTATTCACCTCTCCGGGTTAATCCCGAGGAATGATCCGGAAGGTCCCCAAAAGGACAGCCTCACTACCGAACTGAACTCCGGCTATCTCGGTATGGTCAATGACTGGCAGGGCCGGGGTTTCCCTATCAAGTATGTCGATCACAACAGTGCCTTCAGGGCCAATCCCAATTGGCGGAACGATCTCCTGGACGACCACGTTCACCCGACCAATGCCGGATACTCTGTAATGGCTCAGACCTACTTCGACTCCCTCGCGAACGAAAATATCTTCGACAGCACCTCACCGGCCATGATAACGGATCTGACCGTGGAATCCGTCACTTCCAGGACCGTGCTTGTAGGCTGGACGGCTACGGGTGATGATGGTAATGTGGGTACGGCAGACTGGTACGACCTGCGCTACTCGACGTTGCCGATCACGGGATCGAATTTTGAAAATGCGAGACAGGCCGTTGGCGAACCGAATCCATTGCCCTCTGGAAGTGTGGAGGAGTACACGGTTGGGGGGTTGAATCCCTCTGAAACCTATTATTTCGCGGTGAAGGCGATGGACGAGGCGAACAACCCATCACCCTTATCGAATGTCCCCTCTGGCCGGACAGTCGCAAATCACGCGTTGCTGGATGATTTCGAGCGTACCGAGCTGGGATCGTACTGGAACGCAGACCCCGAGTTCACGATCAGTAACGGCGAGCTGGCCAATGGGTCACTGGAGGAACGATGGGACTTCATTGCCGCCTTCAACCGGGTGAAAGATGGTGAAGCCGTCTCCCTGCGTTGGGGGACGAATGCGGACAACACGGGTATAGGTGACGGAGGTCTGGCCTTGATGTTGAGTTCTCCATCGCCGGATGCGGACGGTTACCTGGTCTTCAGGCACCGGGTCTATAACTATTACGCGTTGTGGACGGTCACCGACGGTGCGCCGCTTATTTCCGTCGCCCATTCACCGACAGCCTCGCTCGCTTATCCAGAGGCGGGCGATATATTCGAAGTCGTCGTGAGTAGCGATTCACATGGACATCATTTCGACTGCTTCATCAATGGAGAATATGACACGCGAGTCAGTGATCCATACGTGTTTCAGGGGAACGGGAATGAATTGTGGGCCGGTGTAATGCTGCACGGGAACAGAAACAACAACGTAGAAGATTTCTGGGTGAGAGGAACGAGCGTCAACCTCCCACCGGGATCCTTCAACCTGGTGAGTCCCGCTAACGGTTCGACGGTCGAGACAGGTGTGCCGCTGCTGGACTGGGACGATTCGATCGATCCTAACCTTTCCGACTCTGTTTCCTACACACTCTATTACGGGACGAGCGCGGCTTTTTCACCGGAGTCAACCACGGTAGTGAACGGTATATCGGAGAGCGAATATACGATTCAACCGATGGAAATCTACTCTCTCGTGAGGGAAGGCGATTTCGCTGCAGGCGGCGTGATGTCGCAGGAGAGTAACGAGGAGGCTGCTGGCCATGGAAAGGAAGATCCCTCCCCGTCCAGCCTGCCTGATGACGTGGTGATCTTCTGGAAGGTGAAGGCCGTCGACAGTGGCGATCTCGAGACATGGAGCATTCAGGTGGACTGGAGTTTCACGGTCTCTATCCCTGAACCACCGTTGCCGTTCCTTCTGTTGAATCCGACGATCGGGGATACGATCGAGACGCAGACACCTCTCCTGATCTGGGAATCCACATCGGATCCTGATCCAGGTGACGAGATAACCTATACCATCTATTATGACACGGAGAACTGGTTCCCTGATCCCATAACGATAGAGGGACTAACTGACACCTCCTTCATCACACCACTTCTCGATGACAGCACTTTATACTACTGGAAGGTTGAAGCGGTTGACGGGCGGGGTCTTGCGACGAGGAGTATTTACGTATACTACTTCTTCGTGCTCATCCCGACCGGAATCGGAGATGATGGTAACAAAAGACCTCTGAACATACCAAGAGTATTCTCTATGGGACAGAACTACCCCAATCCCTTCAACCCGTCGACATCTATCCGGTACGACGTGCCTGCCGTGGAGCCACCGGAGAGCGAGGTAGGTGTACTGCTCCAGGTATTCAACCTCAGGGGGCAGCTTATCAAGACCCTCGAAGACGGTGTAAAGGCGCCCGGCAGTTACGTGGTGCACTGGGATGGACGGGATGAGAAGGGGGAGAGCGCTGTGTCCGGGATCTATCTCTACAGGATCCAGGCCGGCTCCTTCAGCTCAACCAGGAAGATGGTTATATTGGAATAGAGTGAGGTCATTCTGCCTTGTCCGGGTCCACGTCATTCCGGCTTGTCCGGAATCTGATAACAAGTAGATTC
>CAYTWO010000065.1:0-13472 GCA_964442125.1 uncultured Gemmatimonadota bacterium | reverse complement strand
TAAAAAGGAAATTCTTTCTTGTGTTGATCCTTAAACCCTTTTATTGTTACAGCAGTTGCAGTAATATCAGGTCGACTGGTCGACAGGATAGTGAAATAAAGGAGGACTCCCGTGAAGGGAATCATTCTGGCAGGTGGTCTGGGGACAAGGCTGAATCCCCTGACGCGCATAACCAACAAACATCTACTTCCGGTTTATGACAAACCGATGATCTATTATCCGATCCAGACGTTGATCAATGCGAGGATCTATGACATCATGATCGTAACGGGCGGCAACAGTGCCGGCGACTTTTTGAGGCTCCTCGGTAATGGATCGGAATTCGGCCTGAAACACCTGAATTACACGTACCAGGAGGGAGAAGGAGGGATTGCCGAGGCACTCGGCCTGGCAGAGCACTTCAGCGACGACGACAGGGTGATAGTCGTGCTCGGTGATAACATTATCGAGGGTAACATCGTCAAGGCGGTAGGGGAGTTTGAACGCCAGGAGTGTGGAGCCAGGATCCTCCTCAAGGAGGTTCCCGATCCGCAACGGTTCGGGGTACCGGTCTTTGACGGCGACAGGATCGTCGAGATCGCGGAGAAACCAGAGAAACCGGCGAGTAATTACGCCGTCACGGGAATCTACATGTACGATCACTCCGTCTTCGAGATCATCAAGACACTGAAACCGTCCCATCGGGGAGAGCTGGAGATCACGGACGTCAACAACCGGTACATCGAGCAGGGGACGCTGACCCACAGCGTGCTCGAAGGTTGGTGGACCGATGCCGGGACCTTCGAATCACTTCACAGGGCCAGCAAGATGGTCGCGGAGACGGGATCGAATAAACTATAAAGGGGTGGAAGAGGAAAGAAGGATAAGCGGGAGGATAGAATGAAGTTACTGGTCACAGGCGGAGCAGGTTTCATCGGATCGAATTTCATCCGGTACATCCTTGCGGCGGAGGGAGATGTAGAAGTGATCAACTTCGACAAGCTCACCTACGCAGGTAACCTGGAAAACCTGAAGGATATCGAAGACGACACGCGTTACACCTTTGTCAGGGGAGATATTGCGGTGGAAGAAGAGGTAAGGGAGATCCTGACCGGGGAAATCAGCGGTGTGATCAACTTCGCGGCGGAATCTCACGTCGATCGGAGTATCGAAGACGCTACCGCCTTTGTCAACACCAACGTGAGGGGGACCTATGTACTCCTCCAGGTCGCGAAGGAGGTGGGTGTCGACCGTTTCGTCCACATCTCCACGGACGAGGTCTACGGCTCTCTAAGGGATGATGAGGGGACATGGACGGAAGAATCTCCACTACTTCCAAACAGCCCCTACTCGGCCAGCAAGGCCGGCTCCGACATGCTGGTCAGGTCTTTTTTCAGGACCTACGGTTTCCCTGCCATCATAACCCGTGCCTCGAACAATTACGGTCCGTATCAGTTCCCGGAGAAATTAATCCCCCTCATGCTTACAAACGCCATGAACGACCAGCCGCTTCCCGTCTATGGAAAGGGCGGGAATATCAGGGACTGGCTCTACGTGGAAGACCACTGTGAAGCGATCCACCGCGTCTTTCAGGACGGGCGGTCTGGAGAGGTCTACAACATCGCCGGAGACGAGGAGAGGGACAATTTAAGCCTCGTCAAGGAGCTCCTCAGGATCATGGACAAGCCTGAATCGCTGATTACGTTCGTTGAGGACCGCCTGGGTCATGACTGGCGGTACTCCATGACCTCTGCCAAGCTCAGAGAGGAGCTCGGATGGGAGCCGAAGAGATCCCTGGAGGTCGGGCTCGAGGAGACAGTACGTTGGTATATGGAAAATACCGTCTGGTGGGATCGCATCAAAAAGGGAGAATATCTCGAGTACTATGACCGGATGTACGGTCAGAGGTTGAACACAGGCAATACTTCTTGAAGGTCATGAGAGTTCTGATTACTGGCGCTAACGGGATGCTGGGCAGGGACCTGGTGGATATCATGTCTGACCGATTCGAGGTCGAGGCCATCGATATCGAAGACGGGGACATCACCCGTTTCGGAGAGATCAGGCAGACGATTCTGGACAGACGCCCCGAGTTCGTTATCCATTGCGCCGCTTACACCGATGTCGACGGGTGCGAAGTCGAGACCGATCTTTCTTATCGGATCAATGCCATAGGGACACGAAACGTTGTCGCGTGTTCGGCCGAACTGGATGTCCCCGTTCTCTATATCAGTACTGATTTTGTCTTCGATGGCAGGAAACGTTCTCCCTATAGAGAGTACGACAACCCGGATCCGATCAGCGAATACGGTTACGGCAAGCTCGCGGGAGAGTTTTTCGTCAGGCATCTCCACGACAGGTTTTATATCGTCAGGACATCCTGGTTATACGGCAGTCATGGTAAGAACTTCGTCGATACGATCCTCAAGGTTGCGGATCAGAAAGGGGAGCTCAAGGTCGTTAACGATCAGTTCGGATCGCCCACCTACACCCGGGACCTGGCCGGAAAGCTGGCCGATCTGATCGAGGCAAAGGCCGGTTACGGCATATACCACATAACCAACAGCGGGTCGTGCTCCTGGTGTGATTTTGCGGGGGAGATACTGGCTACCGCCGGATTGAAAGATATCAGGCTGGAACCGATCACATCGGAAGAGTTAGGGAGAGCGGCAAGAAGACCGTCCAATTCTGTTCTCGAGAACAGGGCGCTCGGGCAGGAGGGATTGGAACCCCTTCGATCCTGGGAAGAGGCCTTGTCCGAATATCTTCACGGTTCAAGGATCAAAATCAGACAGAGAGAGCGATGAAGAAAAAAGCGTTGATAACAGGCATCACTGGTCAGGATGGGTCGTACCTCGCCGATTTTCTTCTCGAGGAAGGATACGAGGTCCACGGGATGGTCAGACGATCCAGTACCGAGAACTTCGAGCGGATTGAACATATCCACGACAAGATCAACCTCGTTCAGGCGGACCTCCTCGACCAGCTTTCGATCATCAGCATCATCAAGGAGATCGAGCCCCAGGAGGTCTATAACCTCGGCGCCCAGTCCTTTGTCCCTACGTCATGGAGTCAGCCGGTCCTCACGGGTGAGTTCACAGCCATCGGAGTCACGCGAATGCTCGAAGCGATCAAGCTGGTGGACCCGGGGATCCGTTTCTACCAGGCATCGTCGAGCGAGATGTTCGGGAAGGTGAGGGAGACCCCGCAGAACGAAAAGACACCTTTCTATCCGAGGAGCCCTTACGGCGTTGCCAAGGTGTACGGACACTGGATCACCGTCAACTACCGTGAGAGTTTCGATATCTTTGCCTGTTCGGGTATACTCTTCAACCACGAATCTTCGAGAAGAGGCCGCGAGTTCGTCACCCGCAAGGTCTCATACGGGGTGGCGAGGATAAAACACGGTCTCCAGAAAAAACTCATACTCGGCAATCTTGACGCCAGGCGTGACTGGGGCTATGCCGGTGACTTCGTCAAGGCGATGTGGTTGATGCTGCAGCAGGACGAGCCCCAAGATTATGTAATCTCGACCGGGATTTCCCACTCGGTGCGAGATCTCGTCCGTATCGCCTTTTCGTGCGTGGATCTCGACTGGGAAGAGCATGTCGAGGTCGATTCTGCCCTGATGCGACCCGCTGATGTGGACCACCTCCTCGGTGACTCCACAAAGGCCAAACAGGTCCTGGGCTGGAAGACAGATGTAGATTTTGAAGGGCTTATTGAAATGATGGTGCGACACGACGTGGATCTCGTTGGGTCCCTCCTCTGATTACCCTTACTCGATAACCAGCAACGAGTTAAAGTACTCCAGTGGATAAGACGGAAGTAGACTATAATGTTTAATAATTGACCAATTGGTCAAACAGCAAAAGCCCGAGAGCCCCTGCAAAAAGATCACCTGCAATATGCAGGAAAGGCTTCACTGGATCTTCCAGAAGTAACTGCAACTTAAACTCATCACGCGAACCACTTTCAATTGACAAAATTTTGTGGATTCGTTATTGTAATCGGGACTCGCAAGGATTTTCAACAGGAGAAGCTGTTTCTACAGGTCTATTCCCCTCGATTCCCGGGTGTCTCCATGTGGCACCACCGATTGACAAAATAAGGAGGTATTTATGTCAGGGTTTGATAAACTGGTCGTTCCCGAGAACGGGGAGCAGATTACAATCGAGGGAGATCAACTACAGTTCCCGACCCGTCCGATTATCCCCTTTATCGAGGGCGACGGGATTGGTCCCGATATCTGGGCCGCCGCGAAAAAGGTTATCGATGCCTCTGTTACGAAAGCCTATGGTGGAGAGAAAGAGATCGCCTGGATGGAGATTTATGCCGGCGAGAAGGCGAATAACCTGTATGGGGAGTGGCTTCCGCAGGAGACCTTCGAGGCTATCGAGAAATTTATAGTCGCAATCAAAGGACCCCTGACGACACCGGTCGGTGGTGGATTCAGGAGTCTCAACGTCACGCTCAGGCAGGTCTTGAACCTGTATGCCTGTGTCCGGCCCGTCCGATATTTCCGCGGTGTCCCCAGCCCGGTCAGGGAACCAGGCAAGATGAACGTGGTCATCTTCAGGGAGAACACGGAGGACGTCTATGCGGGTATAGAGTGGAGGGAAGGTACGGAAGAGGCCGGGAAGCTCATCGACTTCCTCAAACGGGAGCTATCGCAGGAGGTGAGGGAAGACTCCGGTATGGGGATCAAACCGATCAGCATCACCGGCACCAGGCGGCTCATGAAAAAGGCGATCCGGTACGCGATCGACCGGGGAAGAGAGAGCGTCACCATCGTTCACAAGGGAAACATCATGAAGTACACCGAAGGCGCGTTCCGGGATTGGGGTTACGAGCTTGCCCGTGAAGAATTCGCCGAACATACGATATCCGAGAGTGATCTGTGGGATCGGTTCGACGGCAATGTCCCTGAGGGGAAGATCGTCATCAAGGACCGTATCGCCGATTCGATGTTCCAGCAGATCCTCACCCGAAAAGACGAATATGACGTCCTCGCGACGCCGAACCTTAACGGGGATTATCTCTCGGATGCCGCCGCGGCTCAGGTCGGTGGTCTGGGGATGGCGCCGGGGGCCAATATCGGTGATTATGTTGCGCTGTTCGAGGCGACACACGGCACAGCCCCGAAGTATGCCGGTCAGGACAAGGTTAATCCTGGCTCGCTGATACTCTCGGGTGTGATGATGCTCGAGTATCTCGGCTGGCAGGAAGCGGCGGACCTTGTGATCAAGGGGATCGAGGAGACGATCCTACAGAAGCGAGTCACCTACGATCTCGAGAGGCAGATGGAAGGCGCCACGCTCCTCAAGTGCAGCGAATATGCCGACGCGATCGTTGAGAACATGGGGTAGGACAACCAATCGTTCAACGATGGGGCAATCCACGCGATTGCCCTTTGACTGATCTCGATGCTAAAGCGTGCCTGGCAGAAAGTACAATCACTAAACCTTCGGGACCTATTCTCAAATGACACCGCCGTCCTGATGGAGAAGCTCGAAGAACGCTTTGTCATGGCCGATTTTGGTATGGAGACCACGGTATCTATTCTCGATAAGGTCTCTTCTGAGATAAAGAAGGACGAAAAGGGAGTCGAGAGAGTCCTTCTGGACGAAGTCCTTTCGGTCTTGACGAACGAAGCAATAGACTCATCACTTCACGATCCATCGACCCTCCAGGACCCGTCCGTAATTCTGATGGTAGGCATCAACGGCACGGGGAAGACTACTACATGCGCAAAACTCGCGAAGAAGTTTATGAGCGAGGGTCACAGGGTTCTACTGGCAGCCGCCGATACGTACAGGGCCGGGGCATCTGAGCAGTTGACCAAATGGTCCGAACGACTCGGTTGTGACCTCCTCAGCCAGAAAGCCGGATCTGATCCCGCTTCAATCCTCTATGACGGTATTCAGGCGGCACGAAGCCGGGGGATCGATGTGGTGATCTGTGATACGGCAGGAAGACTTCACACGGAGCAGATGCTGATGGAGGAATTGAAAAAGATCGGTCGCATAGCGTCGAATCTTGTCCCATCTGCTCCGCACGAAATTCTCCTCGCTCTCGATGCCACGACCGGTCAGAACGCCCTCAGCCAGGCAAGGACATTTCACTCCGCGCTCGGGCTCACAGGCCTTGTGTTGTGCAAGATGGACGGAACGTCAAAGGGAGGGATCGTCGTATCTATCGTTGACCAGCTTGGGGTGCCCGTTAAATTTCTCGGTGTTGGTGAAGGTCCGGACGACCTCCTGAGCTTCGATCCGGAGGCTTTCACCTCGCGCCTCCTTGGATTATCCGAGAGGGCACCTTCAGAGGAATCCTCTACTTGAAATCATATAGCATCTGAATGACGATCGAGGACACGAAGAAACCCCGTTACAGCTTTGAATCTCCCATCCAGTATATCCCCGGAGTAGGTCCTTCCCGTGCCAGGTTGTTCCAGAAGCTTGGGCTCGAGACAGTCAGGGATATCCTCTACTTCTTTCCAAGGAGTTATATAGATGCCTCCACCATCCAGGATATATATGGTCTTAGGGTTGGTGAGAAGGCGACCATCCTCGGGAAGGTGGTCCACAAGAAGATCCAGAGGACCAGGCGTGGGATGGCAAACCTGGTTCTTGTCGTGGAAGACCGGAGTGGTAGTGTGGAGTGTATATGGTTCAATCAACCTTTTCGTGAAAGGGAATTTCGAACCGGAGAGGTCGTCTTACTCCATGGTGACGTGAAACTTTACAACAAATTGCAGTTGCACCCGAAGGAGTGGGATATCCTTCAGGATGACGCGTTGAATGCGGTTGATGGCGCTGGTGGATTGATACCGATCTACCCTGCGACACAGGGGCTCAACTACAAGGTAATCCGCCGGGTCGTTCAGAAGGCCCTCGAGCTTACCGGGGATAAGGTCAAGGAAACCCTCCCTGGATCAATCATCCATGGGCATTCGTTCCCGACACTGAGTGAATCGATCCAGCAGATGCATTTCCCAGCCAGCTTTTCCTCTCAGGAAGAAGCCAGGCGGCGGCTGGTTTTCGAGGAGTTTTTTTATTTCCAGATGATCCTGGCGATGCGGCACTCCTTCAATAAGAGGAGGGGAGGCGGGATCCCTTTCAAACCGGTCAATAAGGAAGTTGCCCTGCTTTACAGGGGCCTGCCTTTTCAACTTACAGAGGCCCAGAAGAGGGTGATCAAGGAGATTTTCGACGATATGTCCCTGCCGACGGCGATGAACCGTCTCCTACAGGGTGACGTCGGTTCGGGGAAGACCATTGTCTCTCTCTTTACCATGCTGAGGGCGGTCGAGAATGGTTACCAGGCGGCTCTGATGGCCCCGACGGAAATCCTTGCAGAGCAGCATAAGCGCAAGCTGAATGCCTTACTGGGTGACATGGGGGTAAGACTCGAATGTCTGACGGGGAGTCTCGATTCGAAACGTAAAGAAGAGATAAGGGAATCGATAGCGAACGGAGAGGTGTCCGTCGTGGTCGGCACGCATGCGCTGATCCAGGAGGGGGTAGCCTTCAACAGGCTTGGGGTCGTGATCGTGGACGAGCAACATCGTTTTGGCGTTAGCCAGAGGGTCAGCCTGATGGAGAAGGGGGAGAATCCGGATTGCCTCGTGATGACGGCTACACCGATCCCCAGATCCCTCGCCTTGACATGTTATGGCGACCTCGACCTCTCCTTGATCGACGAAATGCCGCCAGGCAGAAAGCCGGTGAAGACACGGATCGTCGATGAAGGGAGGAGACCCGGGTTTTATCAGTTTGTCCATGACAGGGTCAGAGAGGGTGACAAGGTCTTTGTCGTTTTCCCGCTGGTGGAGGAATCGGATAAGCTTGATCTCAAGGACGCCATTACCTGGGAGAGGAAATATCGGGATGAGATCTTTCCGGACCTCAGAGTCGGTCTGGTGCATGGGAGGCTCAAAGGTGAGGAGAAGGAAGAGGTGATGAGGAAATTCGAAGGGGGGGAACTCGATATTCTCGTGAGTACTACGGTCATCGAGGTAGGTGTTGACATACCTGAAGCCTCGATCATGGTGATCGAACACGCCGAGCGTTTTGGACTCTCCCAGCTGCACCAGCTAAGGGGAAGGGTGGGAAGGGGGGATAGAGAATCTTATTGCATCCTTTTCGTCTCGGACGACGTTGCCTCGAGGTCCATAGAAAGATTGAACGTACTCGAGAAGACACAGGACGGTTTTCGCGTGGCGGAGGAAGACCTGAGGATCAGAGGTCCCGGAGAATTTCTCGGTACCCGGCAGCACGGCATTCCTGAACTCCGATTAGCGAGTCTTGTCGATGACCGGGAACTTCTGTACGTTGCCAGGAAGGAAGCATTTCGTGTCGTCGAGAGTGATCATGAACTCGAGAAGGATGAAAACAGGCCTCTGAAGGTGGAACTATCCCGTCGTTACAGCGAAAAAGTAAAGAATATCAGGATCGGGTAATTGTTGCACGTCGCTATCCACTTGACTTTTCAAACTGTGACTTCTAATTTAACCCCCTATAGTGACCATGCGAGCAGGAACTTAACCAACTGGCAGGATCTTCTCCGAGTGGTGTAGCCCCGGAGTCCTCTGGTATAGAACTTGCTTAAAAATTGGGGAGATATTTCCCGTTCTGACAGAGGATAATGCATGATACTGGAGGAGAAACAACGGATCCTTTTGGTTGACGACGAACCTCATCTCGTCAAAGTCATCAAGTTACGCCTGGAAGGTGCCGGGTTCTGCGTCCTGGTCGCGAATACGGGCAAAGAAGCCCTGAGGCTGGTCAAAGAGGAAAATCCTGATCTGATTATCCTGGATATCGTCATGCCTGATATAGATGGTTTCCAGATATGTGAAACGCTCAGATCGCAATTCAAGACCAGTCACATCCCCATAATCTTCCTTTCCGCCATGAGGGGGGTGGAACACAAGATCAAGGGTCTCAACATCGGTGCCGATGATTTCCTGACCAAACCCTTTGAATCAGGGGAGTTACTGGCACGGGTCAACAACATCCTGCTGAAGAATTCTTCCCTCAAGCTCTCCAGCCCCCTGACCGGACTTCCTGGAAACATTTCGATAAGGAAGGAAACGGCGCGACGGATTGCCAACGGTGGGAACTACAGCTGGATGTACTTCGACCTCGACAATTTCAAGGAATATAACGACCATTACGGTTTTCTGCAGGGAGATGACGTCATTCAGTTCGTCTCTGAAGCTCTCGTTGACGCACTGGAAAAGATCGGCAATGGAACGGATTTTCTGGGTCACATCGGGGGAGATGACTTCATTGTCATATCGACGGTCGAAAAGACGGATGAGATCGGTAACTACGTCCTCGAGAAGATCGAATCTAACTCGTTTCGATTCTTCAACGATAAAGATCTCCGTGTCGGTTTCTTTGAATACGTGAAACGGAGTGGTGAGCGAGTTAAGATCCCCACCCAGTTGCGAATGACCATTGCCGTCATTACTTCCGACCAGATCGATTTCCAGCACCCTGCCCAGATCAGTTCGCTCGCTGCTCAAGTCAAGGAATACGGGAAGTCTATCCCGGGTTCAATAATCGTGTATAATCGCAGGAAATCGAGTGGTCCCCTTTGATTGCCAATCCTGCCACCTGGAGGAGAGATGATCTATGCGGTTGTGATGGCGGGGGGGATTGGAGAGAGGTTCTGGCCCCTAAGCACACCGCATCGCCCTAAACAACTGATCCCGTTATTTGAGGATAAACCACTCCTCATCAGAGCGATCGAACGCCTCGATCCGCTGGTTCCCGCCGAGCGCACCTTCGTAGTTACCTCCAAAACCCTTGGAAAGACCGTCGGGAATTTGATTCCCATGCTTCCTCGGGAAAACCTGATCCTCGAACCCGTCGGAAAGAACACCGCTCCGGCTGCGGCGCTGGCGACGCTTAAGGTCCTGATGAAAGATCCGAATGGGATCATAGCGATGTTTCCATCCGATCATTTTATCGAGGAGAAGGAAGACTTTCAGCGCCAGTTGATTCATGCCTCCAGGCTCGCGGAGCAGGACAATATCGTTACGTTTGGGGTTCCACCCGATTACCCTTCGACAGGCTACGGATACATACAGGTTGGAGAGCAGATGGAAGATATTGGGGGCGAGAAATCATATCGTGTCCAAAGGTTCGTGGAGAAACCGGATATCGAGACGGCCAGAGGGTATGTAAAAGATGGCAGTTACCTCTGGAACAGCGGGATATTCGTGTGGGGTGGAGAATTTTTTCTTGCTCAGGTCCAGGAGCATTCCCCCGATATCTATCGGTTACTGATGGAAATCCGTCAGGACCTCGACTTAGATAACGAGAAGGCCATCGAACGATTTTACGGAGAAGTCGAGAAGATTTCCGTCGATTACGCGATTATGGAACGTTCGAGGCAAATGGTGGTAATCCCCGCATCTTTCAAGTGGGACGACCTTGGATCGTGGACGGCCCTTGAACGGATATGCTCCAAGGACGCGGGGGGAAATGTGGTGATCGGCGAGGCTATCTTGAACGATGTGAAAGACTCTATCGTCTATTCTGAAGATGGAGCGGTAGCCCTTCTCGGTGTCAAGGACCTGGTTGTCGTCCGATTGAAAGACCTCACGATGGTCTGTCACAGGTCGAAAGTGGAAGAGGTTCGAAAGCTGGCGGAGCAGTGGAGGAGTGAGTCGGGTGGTGAGTGAAATGCGTGGCGCAGCAGGCATCCCGGGTTCATGGCTGCTTCCGGTTCTTTGTCTTATCCTCAATCTTGTCTTTCAGGGCTGTGCTTCGCGAGGTGATGGGGGTTCTGGCGGATTGGAGGATCTCCTTGGACGTGAAGTGACAGAGGGAAAGGTGATAGAAGGATCGATCGAAGTCCCTGTTGATTACAGTGAGGATTCTGAAATCAAGCCACAGGGCTACAGGGTCCAGGTGATAGCGTCAACGGTCCGAGAGGAGGTGGAGGGTGTCGCGGAGGTTGTGAGGGGGCTTTTTCCCTTCAGGGTGTATATCGATCATGCAAAGCCGTTTTACAAGATAAGGATAGGTAATTTTGAGACGAGGGGAGAGGCGAATAAGGTGAGAGAAGAGCTCGTCAGATATGGTTTTGAGGATGCATGGATCGTTGAGACGACGATCGAAATGGAATAAACACAAACACCATGGAGCGGGAATGCAGGAGAAAACAGCGATTGTCCTTTACGAACCCGATGATCTCATCGGTTCATTCTATCCGCTTACCCTGACCCGACCGGTCTGTCACCTGAGGTTGGGCGCAACGACGATCGGCGCAAAGATCACGGATGCTATCGGGGCAGTTCCATCACGGGTCCTGGCCTCTCCGCATCTGGATATGGAAGAGATAGTCCCTCCTCGAGCCGGTGGCACCGCTATCTGGTCATCGATTTCATCCCGATCTCAGGATCGAGAGACGACACAAAAATTGGAGATTGGAGATGAAGACCACGCGGGGAGTATCTTACTCTTATCCTCGGGTTTCATACCAGAGAAGAATCCCCTGACATCTGACCTGCCACTGGACAAGGGCCTCTATTTCCACCATGGAGATGGAGATCTCGTGGGATATTATCTCCCTGTCCATGAGGGGAAGCTCGAGAGGGAAGACCTGCGGAATCCTACCAAAGAGAAACTTGCCACGTTAACCGGACTGGAATTTTCACGCATTGAGATAGGGGGAAGAAGAGTTACGTACCCCTGGGACCTTATGCTGACCAACCCCGATCTCCTTCGAGAAGATCTGACGAGATTTGTTTCAGGTGGGATCAGCGAGGTAGAAGGGGAAATTCACCCGGCGGCCGTCATCATAGATGAATGCGGAGTCGTCGTGTCCAGCGGGGCGACCGTGGAGGCATTCGCGTTGCTGGATGCTTCATCCGGACCGATATGTATTGCCCCCGGTGTCGTCGTCACGTCTCACTCTACCATCGAGGGCCCTGCTTTCATAGGAGAGGGGACGCGGATCGTTGGGGCAAGGATTCGAGGCGGGTCTACCATCGGGGAGCACTGTCGAGTTGGGGGTGAAGTCGAACAGTCGATCCTTCAGGGATATGTCAACAAGCATCATGATGGCTTCCTGGGACACAGCTATATCGGATCGTGGGTCAATTTCGGCGCCGGGACAACGAACAGCGATCTCAAGAATAATTACAGCTCCGTTCGTGTAGCACTTCGTAGTAAGGTAATAGATACGATGCAGACCAAGGTTGGTTCGTTTGTGGCGGATCATGTCAAGACAGGGATAGGAACATTAATGAACACGGGATTTGTCTGTGGTGCGGGTTCAAATCTCTTCGGGGGAAAGGGTGTCTTTTCCGGGTCTATTCCTGCTTTCACCTGGGGAGACGGGGTGACTATGGAGGAGTACCGTTTCGATGATTTTGTCGAGACAGCCCGTGTGGTTATGAAGAGAAGAGGGGTAGACATGTCAGAGCGGTATCTGGGGCTGCTCCAAAAGGTATTCGAGGAGACCTCTGAGGAGAGGCAGCGCTTCCTGGACCTCTCTGCCGATGACAGTTGATGGTCGATGGGAACATCACGATAAGAGAGAGGTAGAAAAAGACAAATTAAAGGGAGCTTCGAAGACGTGTTTGGTAAACTGTTATCAAGAGGAAAAGCCTGTAGGTTTATATGTGCCACGGGCTTCTTTGTTTTTGCAGTTTCGGGTCGACTCGTTGCAATCCCTGAAGACGGTCAGGCGCAGTCTGACACACTTGTCTTCTCTGCCGAGCTGAGTTCTGAGGGTAAAATGGATCGGGTCTGGGCGGTCCTCGGGGGAGGACTCTTCTTGCCGGTTGGAAAGTGGTCGGATGGTTTTGACCCCGGCATCTCTCTTGGAGGAGGCATCGATTTTCCATTGAGAGAGTCCCTGGCGATCGGGGGGCGGTTCTCGAGGATCGAGTTGAATATGGAAGACAGGACCAGGATCAGCTGGTTGACAATGGAGGCTCAGGCGACCTATTATCCACCGTTGGAGCTTTCGAGTTTCGATTTTTTCGTCATTGGCAGGGCGGGTCTGTTGAGAGCGACTCTGGAGGTCGGTGAAGGGAGGGAAGACGAATGGGACCTGATGACAGGCTTTGGTGGGGGTCTGTTATTGCCCATTTCGGAGGATTTCCTCTTTCAGGGCACGACACTGTGGAGGAAAGTCCTGGCCGATGCGCAGGGATTTTCGTTCGAAGGCGCGCTACTGTTTTATTTGTTCTAATGAATTATTGAAGAGCAACATGAGGTTACTTCTATCATTCCCGCAAACTGATTGGAGGTCAGCGCGTCGGGAAAATGCATAGCGAGCGTTCCCGAAGGTCTAGATTCCGGACAAGCCGGAATGACGGGGAGCCGGACAAGCCGGAATGACGGGGAGCCGGGCAAGCCGGAATGACGAGGGATAGTGCGTAACGCCCCTCCTGCCATGTCATTCCCGCAAGTGAAGCGAGGAGTAACCGAGCGGAACGCGTCGGGAATCAAGATTCCGGACAAGCC
>CAYTWO010000064.1:0-13817 GCA_964442125.1 uncultured Gemmatimonadota bacterium | reverse complement strand
CTCACTTGATTTATAAAAATACATTTGATATCTTATATGATCCGTTTCCGGTAATATTGCGCTGACTCTCGTGATAAAGTGAGATATATCTCAGCAAAGCTCCAAGAAGACAAGGATCCCTGAAAATGATGCAGTTATTGAGAAAAAAAACGAAGGCGATAATGATATTCGTCGCGGCGTCTTTCCTGATCGGGTTTATCTTTATGCAACTCGGAGTCGGCACCGGCAGGAGAACGAATAGACCTCTGCCAAACATTGGAATTATCAACGGTGTGGAGGTCTCATACAACGACTTCTACGAAACGCAGAATAACATCATCTCACAGATGAGAGCTCAGGGACAGGAGGATCTGACGGAAGAGGATTACAACAGGATAGGGCAGCAGACATGGAATGAGCTCGTTTACCAGATACTGATCCAGCAGGAGATCGATCGGAGAAATATCGTGGTAAGCAATGAGGAAGTCGATGAATTCTTAGAAAACAACCCGCCTGAATTCATCCGTGGGAACGAGAACTTTCAAGTCGACGGCCAGTTCAACAGGGAACAATATTTACAGGTCCTCAACGCCCCCGAAAACCAGGAATTCAGAGCGAGCCTCGAAGGCTATATCCGAAAGACCCTTCCGCAGATTAAACTAAGCAGCCAGATAACTCTGGGTACCCATTTCTCCGATGACGCCCTGCTGAGGACCTACAAAGAGCGGAAAGAACAGGTCAGGGTGGGTTACGTCTTTTTCGATCCCACTTCTCTGAACGACGGCAATGATCCTGATCCCCAGGAATCTCCGGGAGAAGAAGAGCTACTGCCTGTCGAGAATGACCCCTACATGCCGACCGATGAAGAGATCAGGTCATATTTCCAGGCCCACCAGAAAGAATACATCGATGAAAAGAAGGCCATCGTTCAGTATATCGAGCTTTCGGCAAGCCCGACCACAAGAGACACCCTGTACGCCAGGAACAAGGCCGTCTCCCTGATCGAGAGGATAGGCGCAGGAGAGCACTTTGGTGATCTCGCGAAGGAATTCTCGGCAGATCCTGTCACCGCAGATAAAGGTGGAGACCTTGGGTTTCTCCGTAGAGGAGAGATGCTATCGGCCATAGAAGAAGTCGCGTTTACTATGACAGCGGGTCAGATATCCGATCCCATCCTCACTCCCAGGGGCTGGCATATAGTGAAGGTCGATGAACGACGGACGAGGGAGAAGAGAGAAGAGGTCAAGGTGATGCATATCCTGATACCTATCAAGTTAGGCATCGCGACAAGGGACAGTGTCTACGGACAGATAAGAGATATCTTTAATGAACTCAGAGAAGAGAAGGGGAGCTTCGAGGAGATCGCATCCGCCCACAATATCCCTGTCAAAATAACGGAACCGTTTGCTAAAAACGACTTTATCCCTGAACTTGGACCCGTCACGCAGGAGGCCTCCCAATTTGCCTTTTCCCAGGATCAGGGCGCCGTCAGCCAATCGATCACGAGGATCGGCAGAATCTATATACTGCGTGTCCACGACAAGATTCCCGAAAGGCTCAAAACACTGGAAGAAGTGAGCGGAGAGATCGAGGAACTCCTGTCAACCGAGAAAAAGATGCAATCCCTGAAGGAGATGGCGGAGGCCCTCCTGGCAGGTGCAAACCAGAGCAGCAGCCTGGAGGAAGCCGCCTCGGTCATGGGGTTAGAATACCAGTTGACCCCTCTCTTCTCGAGGAACGATTTCGTCCCGAATATCGGACGTAACAACGCTTTCATAGGATACGCCCACTCCCTGCCGCAGGGTAAGATCGGCGGTCCCGTGAAGACGGACAGGGGATATTACCTGATCGAGGTCCTGGAACGGAAAGGGATCGATATGGAGGCGTTCGAGGAATCGAAGGACGACCTGCGGACGGAGCTTATCAACCGTGAAAGGTCCATCGCTTTCGAACAATGGTTCTCTTCACTGCTCGATGAAGCGGATATCGTAGACAACAGGCTCTTTTTCGGATATAGCGGGTGAAAACAATCCGCTGGCAATTCCCCAATCCAGCTGATCTCACCTGAAGCAAGCTTTCAGGGGATTGTAGCGTGTGAGCCGTCGCAATATGGCAAGTTCTCTGACTCTCCACAGCCGCAAATGGCGACCGTCTTCTTGTCTTCGATCATGACCACAAAAGGTTTTTTATCGGTACCCTGATGGGTACCGTCGCAATAGGGAATGTTCCCGGATCGTGCGCAGGCACAATATGCCTTTGTTCCCGGTTCTTCCTCGAGGATGTAAGGTTTTTTTCGTTCCGACACTTTCAGCACTCCTTTCCAGATCGTTAATTTCCACAAAATCTCATGTATCTATATGTATAAACTGGGCTCATTTTGCAATAACATGGGCTATACGGTCGGCAATAATAGTCTGAATCGATTGGTCCGATTATCTACACTCATTTCCTTTCGCGTTACACGTCTGGATTCTTCCTCTTAGAAAGATATAAAATATCGGTGTGGCGTTTGTATCCTAGTCTCTCGAAGACCTCCAATGAGACCTTATTCCACTCCTCGACCAGGCAGGCAACGATATCTATACCCATCTCCGAGAGACGTCTCTCCACCTCCGTAACCAACCTCGCTGCAATCCCCCTCTTACGGTAGGAAGGGGAGACTGCAAGCCGGTTTATCCAGCCTTTTCTCCCTTCGTGTGTCCCGAAGATCGAACCGACCATGATACCGTTCATTTCCGCTATGAGAAAAATGGCACTATGGTGCTCGATTTCACCGGTGATCTTCTCCCTGCTGTCCCTGCCCATCGGTCTGTATGGAAGTTGAGACTCTCTCCATAGGGCGACGATTGAATCGTAGTCTGCCACATGAAATTGCCGAATTTTCAGCTCGGACGATTCACTCGGATTTGAATTCATTTCGCCGCAAGACCTTCCAGATTCGACAACCTTTCCCTGGCATCGATCAGGTCAGGGAGATCCTCGTCTGCATCCACCCAGATTTCCAGAAAGGTACCGTAATTATCCCTGGCGAGCCCAAACTCCCCCTTTTTCTCGTAGACCCTGCCCAGGATATAGAACGATCTGGGATGGAAAAGGGCCCAATTCGTGTCTCCTCCAACGGTAACCTGAAGGTCCTGAAGGGTACCTATCGCATCATCCAGCCGATCCAGTTCCAATTGGTTCATCGCAAGATAGTACCTGATCATAATCCTTACTCTTGCGGGACAGGATTCGAGGAGTTGACCGGAAACCGACACGGCTCTGGCAGGCTCGTCTTTCTCGGAGTAAATGAGAAATTGAATTAAAGGGTTGAACCATTTAACAGCACTCATACGTTCCCCGGCAATCCGTCCGGCCTTCTCATAATTACCCTGAATGACGTTGGCATATGAAAGACTTCCCCAGTAGCCAAGGCCGGTGATATGATCCTGCAACAGGGCAGCCTTTTCAACCTCCTCCAGTGCAGCCTCCCTGTCTTTCCATCCCTCCCAGATCAATCCGCTGCTCCGCAGGTGTTCAACCGCCACACCGGTCGTGTCGTTCGACTCCCACTGCATTTCGACCAACTGACTGCTCATTCGCAAGGCCTCGCGATATCTACCGAGATAGGCATTGATGATTAGCAATCCTTCGTACCCGTGCTCCTTCCATTCTCCTGACCGATCCTCCTGGATCATGGCTTCACATTCTTCGCGGGCTTCATCGTAAAAACCCTGTTTCATTAAGATATAAGCGATCGTGCCCGGGATATTATAGTCATCAGGAGCCAGCTCCCGCGCCTTCTGAAATTTTTTCAATGCCTTCTTGTCGTTACCGTTCGCCATATAGGCGAAACCCAGTAACTGACTCGAGATTCTCGATGAGCCGACTTCAGAATATCGGTCGGCGTAATCAAACAGCTTATCGTAACGGCCTAATTCTCCATATAACATTGCCAGGCGCATCAGTGCCGTCTCATGCTCTGGCTCTTTCTCCAAGATCTTCATAAACACGCTTTCAGCCAGGACATATTCGCCAATGCCTTGATAATATTGTCCCATGATAACGGAGCCCTCGATCTCGTTAATCGCAGCGTACCGTCGGGCAGTCTCTCCCATCTCTTCAAGTTCACCCAATCCACCATAGGTCCATGCCAGGTGCTGAAGTGCACGCTCATGCGCAGGATCCATCTCGAGGACCCTTTCGAGATACTCGATGGCTGTCTTGAAATCGTTCTCGTGGAATGACCAGTCGCCGATGTTGTATATCATCTCCTTGTCATCGGGATAGAGCTCTTCCATCTCTCTCAGGACATCGATACCGGCCTGGAATCCATCATCCAGCCTCGCTTTCTCCGCACGAACGTAATACCTCTCCTTCTCGGGGATCCTGTCTATCAGGTCGATGGCCTTCTGGAGAGGTATCTTGGCGATGCTCTCCCCTTCCCAGCCGTAGGCGTAGGCCAGACGATATTGTGCCAGCGCGAACGTGGAGTCCAGGGCAACTGCCTTTCTGAACTCATCCCGGGCATCTCTGAACCTCAACCTGTTGATGAACTGCTCCCCCTGAAAATAGTGCTGGTAGGCCTCCAGGTTGGGTGTCGTGATGTCCGCGACCTTCTGACTGGTCAGCAGAACCTCCTCCGCCCTCTCTTTGAGACCAATCCTCGTCCTCTCGGAGAGTCTGTCCATCATCGATGGTATACTCTCCTGACCCTCTCCCTCCTCTTTGGCTGTGAAAAGGTATTCATCGCGATCCGGATCGAGTACTTTCAGGTCTATTGTGTAGAGGTTACCGAACTTCCGGATAGACGCAACGACGAGGGCGTCCAGATTCGCCTGCCTGCAGATCTCTTTTCCCAGCGATTCATCGATGTGGACTGCATCTTCCCTGCCCATCTGCTTCAGGATATCAAACATCCGGGATCGTGTCAGTACCGAAAGTCTTCTCGACTGTTCGAGAGCCGTAATAAGCATCCCAGACAATCCATCCAGCTCCTGCTCCCCTGTCTGGTTCACGATATCGACGACCGCAATTGGGATTGGTTCCCCACTCTCCACTTCCTCTGAGAACGTCAGGTATCCGACAAAGAAGACAAGGAAAAAGATCAACATGACTCCAATCGACGTCAGTACGCGGTAGCCCGTGTGTTGAAACGCCATTGAGAATCTATCGGAGTAGCTCATGCGATCCTTTTCCCATGGCATGATCATTCTGTAGACATCTATCGGGGAACGAATATCCTTTTTCGCGCCCCTGCCAAACTTCAGGATCGGAACACCGACTTTGTTTCTAACCTTGTGATAGACACTTTCTGTGATACAGATCCCACCGGGACCAGCAAGGCGTTCTATACGGGAAACGATATCGACGGCCTCCCCGGTCACCTCATCTCCCTCATGGACTACCTCCCCGGAATGGATCCCGACTCGGACCTGGATCTTCCTATCCTCAGGCTTGTCGGCGTTCCTCTCGGTTACGGCTTTCTGGATCTCGATCGAGCAGAGAGTAGCCTCGATCGATGCGGGAAACTCCAGCAGGAACTCGTCCCCGAATACTCTGAGCTCCCGCCCCCCATGTCTGCGATAAACCGACTTCAGCAACTGGGTGTATTCCTCCAGCAGCTCCTGAGCGAGTGAATCGTCCTCCAATTTCATGGGGATGTACCCTATCATGTCTACGAACAGGACGTGACCTTCTTCACCTCCTTTATCTGTCGCAGCTTCAGTTTGCTGCTCACCCTTGTGCGTAGAAACTGTTTTTTGCTCTGTGACCACAGCCGCCTCCTCGACAAATGGCCACCGCTTGATCAATCTCACCTCACCCCTCATAAAGGGGACAATAATCTGAAAGTACCCGAAGATTACGGCCGCGATCAAAGCGAATAATTCAATAATGGCCTCAGCAGATCCCACTTCTTCTCCTCTATGCTTGTAATTGGATTACTTAACCTTAGGCATCTTCATGGATAAAATCAACATTCACGGTGACTGCCAGGCAATAGGTCTCGTTTCTCATCTAACCCCCGGCTGACAGGTCTTCTCGTCCGGATACCAGTCGATTTCGATCCGGAGGAAAGCATCGTTCCGACTTCTCAGGCGAACGGATCGAAGATGTTCATCTCCTCCAGGAGACAGGGGACCAGAAAGGTCAGATCCCCTGGCTTATCCGCCACCGCATCGGCGTACTTCAGTTCATCAACTTTCCCGTAACCATACCCCGCGGCGATCGATCCGATCGCATTCTCGTGAGCGGCTTCAATGTCATCCCTGCGATCACCGATAACTATTGCCGGCGGACCTGGCGTAATCTCCAATAGTTCTCTAACCATAAATGGCTTATCATGCCCCGAGTCTCCCCGGTAGGAGACCGCATCAAAAAAGTCAATGATACAGTGCTCACGCAGTACACGTGGGACGTATTCCCCCGTCCCATTCGAGCATATTGCCATCTTTTCGACCGATTTCCTCAGGGTGGTCAGGACTTCAGGTATTCCAGGGTAAAGCTCACCGGTTACCGAGATCAACTCGAGTTCCGTTCGGGAAATAGAATCTACGAGATCTGAGTCATTCTTCACGTCAGAAATGGAACGAACCCAGTCATGAAACTCCCTGGTCGGTTTCCCAAAGAAGGAACAAATCTCGTCCGCAGGAGGAACGGGCATTCCCAGTTCCTGGAAACAGTGCTGGACCGCGGGGATCGTAACCGTTTCGGTCCGAAAAAGTGTCCCGTCGAGATCGAAGATCAAAAAACCGCTTTTACTCACGTCATTAACTGTCTGTTGAAGGTGTCAACGTCAGATGAACCCCGTTTCCAGGGAGAGCATGGGAGGAATAGTCCGGCATCCGGATAATTGGTCATCATCCGCCGGCTTTCCTTATCCTGAGAAAAATCTTCCCTATATCGTGACGCACCATGTATAGACAAGGGAGCAAAAGCAATGTCAGTGGCGTGGCGAACAGTATCCCGTAACCGAGAGCCAGAGCCATCGGGGCAACAAAAGGATCCACACCACCAACTCCGTAGGCCATCGGCAGGACTCCCGCTATAGTCGTGAACGATGTGAGAAGGATTGGTCTCAGCCTGTCCGCCGTCCCCTCGGCAACGATACGCAGGTATTTTTTCTCTGGTTGCTGCTCGCGGTGGACATTGATATAATTGACCAGGATGAGCGAATCATTCACCACTACTCCCATAAGACCTATCACACCCATCATGGCGAGGAATCCAAGAGGTTCACCGTGGACCGCAAAAGCACCAATGACGCCTATCAGACCGAAAGGTATCGCGATAAGTACCAGGAGTGGCTGGGTCAATGAATTAAAGAGAAGAATAAGGACAAAATACATCCCCACAACAGCGATCAACATGGTGATGCCGAGGCTGACCACGGATTCCTGCGTCTCTTCGGCTTCCCCTCCAATCACGAACCTCATTCCAGGCCAGTTGTCGAGGTCGAAATGATCGACTGCCACCATGGTCGCCTCCAGGGGGGTCAATCCACCCTCGGCTATATCCGCCGTGATCGTAATAGCCCTCTCTTCATCGTAATGAAAATATCTGGATGGACCGGGCCCGATCTCGAAACCGGCGACTTCCTTTAAGGGGATCAGGCGACCCTGGCGGTTCGGGACCTTGAGTCTGCTCAGGTAATCCGGTCTTTTCCTGGCACTTTCTTCGAGTTGAACACGAAATCCCACATCTTCGTCCCCATAGCGGACACTCGTAACGACCTGTCCATCGTAAGCAAGGCGAACGTTACTCGCTACATCAGCAACGGTGAGACCAACCCGTGCCAGATTGGGATAGTCGATCTTGATCTCTACCTGCTCCTTCCCCAACTTGTCATCACGATCTATATCAGATACTCCCTCGATCGTCTTAAGGAATGACACGACCGAATCGGCGAGTGCAGCCCTTATAACGTCATCACTACCCACGACCCGGATGGCGATCGGCCTGCCGACAGGCGGTCCTCCTGCGTCTATGATGTAGCGAATAGCATCGAACCCTTCCAGTGCATCAGTTTCCTGCCGAAGACCCTCGACGATCTCATCTGCTGAACGCGTCCTCTCTGAATATGGAGTGAGGGTCACGGAGAAGAACGCCCAGTTCTCGCTCTCACCCGGAGTAAACCATCCTCCCCCGCCACCAAGGCTCCCGACGAAGGTCATGTATGATTCCAGCTCTCCTTCGGGAAGACTTGTAAGGAGGGCTTCGATTTCCCGGACCTTGTCTGAGGTTGCATCGAGTGACGCCCCTGTTGGAAGTTCAACGGTGATGTAAAGCTGTTCGGCCGTATTGCTTGGAAACAGGACAAAGTGCATGTACTTGTTGGCATACCAGATAGCTCCTCCGAAGAGGATAATAAATACCAGAATCATAGGGTATCGAAACACCAGGACATAGACTATAAAGCGTTGGAATCGGGCCTTTATGGCATCGAACCACGTTCGTTGACGAGCGATTTCCCCACTGTTGCTCTTCTGTGTTGGGAATTGCCTTGCCCTTTTCTTCATCCCGGCCAGGATATGGGCAGGCAGTGTCGTGATCGCCTCAGAGTAGGAGACGAAAAGTGCCAGAAGGATCACCAGCGGTATCGGAAATATGAACTTCCCCATCATCCCTGTCATGAAAAACATAGGGGCGAAGGCGAGCATGGTCGTAATGATCGTCGCTGAGACTGGGCTGAGGACTTCGTAAGTTCCATCCACCGCAGCATCCACGGGGGATTTTCCCATCTCCTTGTGACGGTGGATGTTTTCCGCGATCACGATCGCGTCGTCAACGATCAGGCCGATCACGATCACCATGCCCATCAACGATATAGCATCGATGTGGACATCGAAGTATGGAGAAAGAAAGATCACACCCATCATCGCCAGAGGGATTCCCATGGCAACCCAGAAGGCAGTCCGCAGGTTCAGGAACAGGGAAAGCACTATGCATATCAGGATGAGCCCAACAAGTCCGTTGTTACTCAGAATACCAAGGCGGTTCCTTACGAATCGGGACATGTCGGATGAATATTGCAGTTCCATGCCCTCCGGCATCGTCTTGCGCTCACTCTCTACGAGTTCCTTCACTGCATCTACAACACGAATCAGATCGGCGCTTTTTTTCTTGAAGACGGTAAATGCGATCACCGGCTTTCCGTTCATCCGGAAGCGGGTCTTTTCTGGTTCGAAGGCGTCTTTAACAACGGCAAGATCCTTGATCTTTACTCGTGGCCCCTCGAAGGTCGATCGTACAATAACGTTACTTACCTCCTTCGGATCTCGAAATTGCGCCATGGTCACGATGTTTTTGTCGCTGGTATAGGACTCGAACGATCCACCGGTCGCCCGGATATTGCGCCCCTGGATCGCGGCTACAACCTCTTTGAGAGGAACGTGGTATTCCTCGATCGAACTCTCGGAGACCTCGACCTTGATCTCACGGTCCAGAAAGCCTGTCTTATCAACTCTCGAGACACCCTTGATATTTTCGAGCCGTTTCTCGAATTGTTTCGCGTATTGCCGGAGTTCATCATAGGGGAGATCACCTCCGACACCGACCCATATGACCTCCAAAAAATTTTCCGTTTTCAACTCAAAGACATATGGAGCCTCCGTCACCTCTACTGGCAGATCGGTGACACGGTCGACGGCATCTCGAATATCGCGCTTTACCTTTTCCTTGTCACTCGCATCGATGTCGATGGTGATCCTGATCACCGAAATATTCTCCATCGAGTAGGAAGTTATGAGGTCGATACCATCCACATTCTTCAACTCATCTTCCAACTTGTTGGTGACGTTGAGCTCCACGTCCTCGGGAGAAGCTCCGGGGTATCGGGTGGTGATCGTCAGTTCATCGAGGTCGACGTCTGGGAACATGTCCCTCTTGATCTTCACCGCTGAGGAGATGCCCAGTAGTAGGACTGTCACAACCAGGATATTGGCAAGCAGGTGCCTTTCCGCGAAAAAGCGTATGAAGGATTTCATTCGCGTCTACCTCTACTTTCCTTTCGCATCGACTCATCCCAGCAGCCAGATGAGTTACCAGATATACGAAGAATGAAACGATGACGGTAAGCGAGCGAACCGCTACCATCAGGGGACGAACTATAAGATTGAAGTTGAAGTTTACAAGCCGAAGGTGGAATCTGTCAAGAAAAGATAGGCGTGAATGGGGATTTATGGGCGTAAGGTTACCTGAAAACTAAAGGTTTTTCTCCCGAAGCAGATAACGATAGTCTCACGACAGCGGACCTCTTACTCCGTTCTTTCTTTGATCTCTTTATTACTCTTTACCTTCGTCTCCTCCTGCGATTTATCCAGCTCGGACTCGATGTCTTTGATCCCCTTTTTGAACTCTGTAACACCCTTGCCAAAGGACCGCATCACCTCTGGAATCCGTTTGGCTCCAAAAAGGAGGAGGATAACGAGAAGGATAACGAGTAGTTCCTGCATCCCCAGACCGAACATATATACCTCCTGAATTTTGATTTAAAGGAATACTCTGAAGAGATAGGCAGCTATAAGGAGACCTATCAAGCTCATCACGTTCAGTTTTATTGCGAGACCAGCAGTTAGGCTCAGGACAATTAGATCGAGAGTTCCAGGGCCCAGTCTTCCACCAACGGTCGTAACAAAAAAGTCCTTTACTACCCCTTCGGGGAGCAGGCTCGAAACCAGTTCGCCCAGCAAACCACCCATAAGGAGTCCGAAGACGAGTATCACGATATATGTAATGAGTTTTTTCCTGCGGTGGATCAATAGTTCCCTCTCTGTTATCCAACCAGGGTCTACTGTTACCGTTCTACGACGTATTTGACACACGCGAGGAGGGAATCTTTAGATGGAGAATCCGGGAAATTCTTCAGATGTCCCTCGGCCTGTTGCCCGTATTCCACGGCCCATTTCCTGGCATAATCGAATCCCCCCGTCTCCAGAACTATCTCGTAAATCGTCGATACCCCGGTGTCGTCGATGATATCCTGGTAGAAGATGGATTCGAACTCCTTTCGTTGGGTGGAACTCATTTTTCTGAGCGCATCGATCAATGGCAGGGTTACCTTTTTCTCACGGATATCTGTTCCAACCGGTTTTCCCATGACCTGTTCCCTGCCCTTATAATCGGAAATATCATCTGTAATCTGGAACACCATCCCGAGGTTCTCACCGTAGTCGCGTAAATCCTCCCGGTACTCTTTCGGTCCCAGTATTGCGCCCACCTCGCAAGAAGCCGACATCAACGACGCGGTCTTATCAGAGATCATGCTGAAATACTCTTCTTCGGTAATATCGAGGGAGGAAGAGAGGTGAATCTCTTTCATCTCCCCCAGCGCGATCCGCCGACTGGCGTTGGAAACAACCTCCAGGACTTCCTGGTCCCCGACCTGAACCATCTCCGTCAGAGATCGAGAATAGAGATAATCCCCCATGATGATCGAAACCTGATCGTTCCATCTGGTATTGAGGGTCTGAAGTCCTCTCCGGAGACTCGACCTGTCGATCGCATCGTCGTGGATAAGGGTAGCCGTGTGTATCAACTCGACGACCAGCGCCATCGGAAGCAGCGAAGCGCTCCCGTTTCCGTCGACTCCGATGTGGCCACACAAAAAGAGCAAGGTCGGCCTGAAGAGCTTCCCCCTCATCTGAACGACGTGATCGGCGACATCGGCAACGAACGGGAAATCCGTGATCAAGATCTCTTTTAATCGCTCCTGGACATCCTGGAGCCCGTCCTTCACCGAAGCCTGGATAGTATCTAACGTTACATCCTGAAAAATAGCAGGGATCTCCTTCCAAATAGATGAAAAGCGTCTCGAAAACTTAATACCGAGGTGAATAAATGTCAATCGAAAAGGGGAGTCGATCACTCTATCGCCTCACCTGCGACAGCGGCAATCTCTCCTCCCTCGACAACAACTTTCCCGCGTTTTATGACCGTATCACAGTAATTCAGACCAAAGACATACGATATTTCCCTGAAATCCTCTACGTCCAATATCGTCAGATCGGCATTCTTTTCGATTTCGATCGATCCCAGGACATTTTCCATTCCTATGGCACACGCCGCGTTAACGGTCACAGAGGTCAAGGCCTCAGCAGGACTGATGCCCAGCTGGGTCACGGCAATCGACATAATCTGCTGCAGGTTAAGGGTCGTACAACTTCCCGGGTTGAAATCCGTAGCCAGAGCCAGGGGGACGCCTTGATCGATCATCTCTCTCGCCGGAGCATAGTCCTTGGATCCGAGAAAAAATGTTGTGCCCGGCAGGAGAACGGCGATAACTCCCTGTTCTGCCATTGCCGCTATCCCACCTTCAGAGATGTAAACCAGATGATCTGCCGTGATCGCCCCCAACTCTGCTGCGAGTTCCGCTCCACCCATCCCACTCAATTCATCCGCGTGGACCCGACCTCTCATGCCAGCATCCGCCGCAACCTTCAGGATTTCCCTCGCCTCATCCCGTGTAAAATAGCCCTCTTCAACAAAAACATCACAATACGCGGCGAGCTCTTCCTTGGCGATCCTCGGGATCATCTCCCCTTTGATCAGCTCCAGATATCCACCCCTGTTATCGGAAAATTCCGGTGGTATGGCGTGGGCACCCAGAAAAGTGGGGACCAGGTCGAGCGGGTGGAGCCTTCCGAGCCTGGATATAATCCTGAGTGATTTCAGCTCGTCTTCAAGCGTAAGACCATAACCACTCTTCGCCTCGATGGTCGTCGTCCCGTGCATGAGAAAACCATCGAGCCTGTGTAAGGAGGTTTTGAGGAGTTCTTCCTCAGATGCCTTTCGAACACCGCTTACCGAGGCGTTTATCCCCCCTCCCCGCTCAGCGATTTCCTGATAACTCACCCCGGCCGTTCTCATCTCGTATTCATCCAGTCTGAAGGTGGAAAATACAGGATGGGTGTGCGAATCGATAAATCCGGGGACAACGATTTTATTTCTGCAATCGATCACGCAAGTATTCGGGTTCACCAGACATCTCCCTTTTAGCTCTCTCTCCGTCCCAACGTCGACAATCCGTGACCCTGAAACGGCGACAGACCCTCCCTCGATGATTCCCAGTTCCTTCATTTCCGACGAAATCCTCGGGGTACTCCCTCCCGCAAGCGTGATGAGCTGGGTTGCATTGGTCAGTAGAAGCGAAAGTTCTTCTTTCACGTCATATCTCCCTGTATCTACACCTTGACTCGTCAACCTTATCGATATAAAATCGGACCGTACATGTCGAAAAAGAAAAGAATAGTATTCTTCTGGACAGTAGGTTTAGGCCTGTTTCTGGCAGGCTTGGAGGTTGTCTCCATCCTCTCCGCCGATGGTGCTTACGACGACTACCTCCACTACTTTGTCTACATGTCCCTCGCGAACACTTTCATCCCGCTACCCACGAACCCGCTCATTATTTACATGGGAAGGGAATTCTCACCGCTCCCCGTCTCCATCCTTGCTGCGGCAGGAACATCCATTGCCAACACTACCGAATACCTGATCCTTGGTATGCTCCTCGAGTACGGGCGGGTAAAGAAAGTGAAAAAGACGAAAATCTACCTGACCTTGAAGAAATATTTCGAGATAGCTCCTTTTATACTCATGACCGTGATCAACTTCTTTCCGGTTCCAATCGATCCGGTCAGGTGGATTGCCATCAGCGTAGATTATCCCAGGTGGCGATACATCACGTCGACGTTCCTGGGGAGGTTACCTCGGTATCTTCTCCTGGCATGGCTTGGTAATCGGTACGATCTATCCAACACGACTATTCTGATCATACTCGGCGTCACTGTCGCACTTGTCCTGCTCCAGAAAACCGCCTCACGAATCAAAAATCGGGACAAATGAATAAGACCTAAGTTGAG
>CAYTWO010000063.1:0-13915 GCA_964442125.1 uncultured Gemmatimonadota bacterium | reverse complement strand
AGGATACACTGGCGGAGTCAGCAATGACCTATTCCTTACATATCGAAGCGACCTGTTTTAGGGCGATTCAATCTGCGGGGATGACTTATCATCTTCCATAATATATTGCCTGCAGAACGCGATCCGGTCGCTGAGGGTTGGGTGGTCGTAGAGCCAGAACTCGATGAAAGGGTGGGGGGAGGGATTGTTGAGGTTTTCGTTGGCGAGCTTGATGAAGGCCATGGCCGCGGGAGAGCCGTCTTTTGTCAATTCAAGGCCGAAGACATCGGCATCGTGTTCTTTACTCCTGCTGTACATGTTCATGGCGGGTGTCATCAGGAACATCAGCAATGAGAACATGAGCATCAAGAGTGGAAGGCTCGCGATGTCGGTGAGCTCGTGGAATCCCATTCTGTCCCCATATCGACGGATAAAAAGGCCGATCGTCCGTGAGATGAGAAAGAGGAGTATGAATATAATAATTGTCAATAATCCGATAAACTTCCAGATGTGGTTGAGGACATAATGTCCCATCTCGTGAGCCATTACGAAGGAAAGCTCGTCGTGGGTCATTTTCTCCAGAATTGTATCCCACATCACGATCCTCTTGGTCCCGAACAGTCCGGTCACATAGGCGTTTACCTTTTGTGTCTCCTTGCTCTTGTCCACCTGAAAGACCCTGCTGCCGGAGATACCCGCCTCTTCTGCCATCGTAAGGATCCTGTCACGGAGAACTTCATCTTTTAAGGGTTCGTAATTGTTGAACAACGGGTCGAGATAGACCGGGGTGACGACGATCATGATTACCATGATGGGAACGGACGCTATACTTACCCAGATCCACCAGTCTTTTGCCCTTTTCCGTATTCCCCAGTAGGCTAAGGGGGTGAGAATGATGAAAATGAGATAGCCGATCAGCTCGCCTTTTAAAAAGTCGGCGAACCAGTCTCCGAAGCCCTCGGTAGAGAAGTCGAAGTAGTGCTCCACCACGAAAGAGCGGTAATAGGCCAGGGGGAAGTTGATGAGAGTGAAGAGAAACATGAAGAGAAGGACGTAAAACGCGCTCAACGCGAATTTCTGGGACTTACCGGCGTAAATCCCGACGAATCCCCAGGCGAGAGCGATACCCAGAGAGCCGAAGGAGACGGGATGGTCCTCGGTCGCGGTAAGGAAAAGGATGAGAAGTGCGAAGAACGCAGCTCCGCAGCCACAGACAAGGGGGGCGTTTTTATATTCCGCCACCTTCTCCGACCACTCTTTTGCCTTTTCGCGCATCGGCCGAGAGATGCCAAGCATCAGGATGGACAGAAGAACGGCGAAGCCGAAAAGGTTGTCAAAGAAATACCAGCCGTAACGAAAATTGGAATAGATAATGGCCTGATCGACCCGTTCAGGGGTAAGTATATCCCTCACTTCTTCGGGGATCACGGTCCCTTCGGGGAGGCTCGAGGAGATATTGAGCAGTGAGCCGAAAGAGAGGTAAAGGATGATAAGGAGAAGGGCCGGGAAAACCAGTCTTTTCATTACAGGCCTCCTTGAAATGTCCATTAGCTCAGGTGTTTGCTGGGATGTAGAAGGGAAAATGCCCCGAAGAATTGACGTAAACAACCGGACTATAGTTTTCTTTATAATGTTGATTATACCCGAGTGCATGGGACCTGTCAACTAGAACCTAAGTTGAGCGATTTTCTCACTCGATCTGCACAGGTCTCTTGCGCGCTAGGTCTTTTCAAAAAGCCTCGACAGACCTCAAGGGTATGCCTGCGTTTTTTTCAAAGCCTATCGCATCAAGATAACCGCACATTTCTTCGCGACAAAACCGCTCAAATTAGGTAAAATCAAAAGATTAGAAATAGATCCTGAAGGAAGAAAAATAGAGGTCAGAATAGCCACCGAATTCCGAACGAAAACGGATTGAAGGGCTTTGACTCTCTTCGATAATCCCCTCGGGACGCCTTCCCAGACCTACGAATGCCCCGCCCGCAAGGTAGATGTCCTCGGCGATGTTGTACTCGAGGTTGGGAGCAAAGAGGAGAGACGGGTCTCCCAGGTTCGTCAGTAGCTGGCCGCTGAAGGTCAGTAAAGGCGTTAACTGGCAGGAGAATCCAGGGTTAAGATAGTGCCTTCCCAGGAGATAAACGGCGCCGTCCGTGTAGGCTGCCGTTGTCAACAGATCGAGATACCCGGCCTGGTCGTCGGTTCCAGCCTGGGAAAAATGATACTCGATAAAGCCGTACAGTTTTTCTGTGAGCGCATAGTCGGTCCCGATCGTCGTGCGGAGATAATTGCCTCCCGATCCCACTTTCTGATCAGCGAGGGCGTCTACGAAGACGTACGCCGACTCGAGCCAGAATCCAGCTCCACCGATCGAGCGCGTTAAGTCTGCCCCGATGAGCAGGTTTTCCCTGAAGCCGGCAAGTAACACCGTTACATCAGTCCTGTGGCGGTAGAACTTTCCACGCAGGAAGAACGCGCTCTCTTCGAAAGCGAAATCGTCCCCAAAAATGTAACCCGCGTCGAGTTCCCCCATCTGCTCTAACGGCACCCGCACGCGAATGGCGTCGACTCCGAGACGATCCTCCGTATCCAATTCGTCGAAGGCAAATGGCGCAAAGATGTCGGTCGGATTCACCGCGTGTCCTGAACCCCAGGCAATCGCTTGACGGCCGATGTAAAGGTCAGCAGCAAAGGTCTCTACAGAGATCGAAGCCCGGTCGAGGTTCTGGAAGACGCCAAAGCTCCTCACGTCCGCATCGTCGGCCGGGTAGATGCGGGAATCGAGGTCGCCGAAACGGTAGGCAGGGAAACCGGTCCCCGCGGTGTTCGCAGGAGATTCAAAAAGGGACGGATCCTGGACTCGGGGGACGATATTGTATGAAACCTTCAATGACAACCAGTCGTTCGGTCTGTGTTTCAGGTTTAATCTGAAACGGTTACTTACCGAGCCGATCAGCGGTTCTTCGGGAAAGAATATAGAGCCTACGATCTTCGGTGGGTCGTAGACCACGAAGAAGTTCTTGAAGTAGCCGTTGATCGACAGGTCCGAGGCGAGGGCAGGGACCGCGTGGATCAGGATAATCAGAAATGTTCCCATGAGTATGAGATTCCGGACAAGCCGGAATGAGCCGATTAATACTTTCCTACGACAAGTCGTAGGAAAGCATAGAAATGTAAGGAATTGGACATAGCTGACTCCGCTCGCGTATCCTTCGGTAACACTCGCTATGCATTTTCCGGACAAGCCGGAATGACCCCTTTCCCTGTCATTCCCGCAAATGAAACGAGGCGGTAGCCGAGTGAAATGCGTCGGGAATCTCAAGGCACAGACAACCATTTTCTTTCGACTATGGAAGACCATATCAGTCCCTGGTCTCATCTCTCGTAACGACACCGTCCTGGAGAGTGACCAATCGCCGTGCACGCTCCATTATCATCGTGTCGTGTGTGGAGAAAATAAATGTCATCCCCCGCTTTTCGTTGAGCTCGCGCATCATATCGAGGAGTTCTCCACCGGTCCTCGAGTCCAGGTTAGCCGTAGGCTCATCGGCCAGGATCATCGCGGGGCCGGAGACCATCGCCCTGGCTACTGCGACACGCTGTTGCTGCCCACCGGACAACTGTGTCGGCAGACGATCGGCGGATCCCTCGAGCCCCATGTCGGAAAGAATCTGCCTGACCCGTTCGTGCCTGTCGTTTCGTGGAACTCCCTGCAGTAGCATGATATACTCGACATTCTCCTCGACTGTCAGGACCGGGATCAGGTTATATGCCTGAAAGATAAATCCGACATTATCTCGGCGAAAGTCGGAGAGTTCCCGCCCGCTCATTTCAGATAATCTCCGGCCGCTCAACCATACCTCCCCTTCGGTGGCGGTGTCCAGCCCGGAGATGATATTGAGAAAAGTCGTTTTTCCGGAGCCGGAGGGACCTACGATGGCTGTAAATTCTCCGTTGGCGATAGTCAGGTCGATACCACGGACGGCTTCTACCGGTACACCGTTATCCGCATAGACCTTCTTTACCCCCTCAGCTACTATAACCGTACTCTGCAGATCAACTTTCATTGGTCCTCCTACATGCTCTTTCGCATGGCATCGGCCGGTTTCATCCTGGCCGCATATATAGCTGGATATAATCCGACAACAACCGTGAAGACAAATACGTAGAATGGGTATACGATGAATTGCTTGACCATGAGAACTGGATAGAGCAGTTCCCGAAATGTCACCCCCACAAACTCGATCCCCGTGTAATCGATCCCGACCCGTGAAAAGATGTACGTGGCGGTAAAACCGATGATCGTCCCCAGGATCGTGCTGATGATCGCGAGTGAAGCCGCCTCGAAGACGATCAATGTCGCCATCGCCACGGGACGCGTACCTACCGCTCGCAGAACGCCGAACTCGAACATCCGCTCGTGGAGGGACATGAACAACGTATTTATAATGCCGAGGGTAACCACACCGAACAGGAAGAAAGCGATAAAGAACATGCTGAACGACGAAAGCTCGAACACTGCCTCCATTTGCGGCAGCAGTACGGTCCATCCCACCGCCTCGTCTTCATCCGTCGAATAATCGTCCCAGAACGAGTGGTTCTTATCCTGTCCAAGTTCCCCCTCCTTGAATATCATTGCTATTTCGTGGATATCGCTGCCTAAGCCAAGCATTCGCTGGGCAACGTCCAGTCTGACGATGGCCATTCCACGATCCATCTCGGGGACGTTGAAGTGGTATATCCCGGAAACGCGGAACATCTCCTGGGAAAGATCACCGGTATAAGCCTGGGCAACGGTCATTACGACTCGATCACCGAGTCCGACCTCCATGATTTCAGCCAGCTTGCTGCCGATCAGGATGTCCCGCTCATTATCGCCACCGAAGTAGGTACCTTCGATGATAGCCTCATCGATCTGAGACAGGTATTGCTCTGTAGATGGGTCGACACCGATCAGGCTGACCGCGCTGATGTTCGCCGGTGATGTTATCATTCCGAAAGAGAACGCGCGCAGTGTGAAGTTCTCCACTATCTCATCGTTCTTCAGCCGAGCGAGGATCGCATCGAGGTTGTTGACGGTCAGCTCTACCTCACTGGTCTCCCGGTAACCGTCTCGATGGATCTGTCCTTCTCCAAGAAAGGAGGAGGTGGCCGAGCGGACCATGTTGATCTCCATTCCCTTCATCAGTGCATCAGTAAAGATCAGTGCCGCCAGGCCGATGCCGATCGCCAGCCCCGCGATAAGTGTCCGCCGTTTGTTTCGGAAGAGGTTCCGCCAGGCAAGTTTCATATATGTCCGGATGGCCTTCATCTCAATGCATCCTCATGACCCTGGCCGGAGCAACGCCGGCCGCCCGCAATGCCGGAAAGATGCCCACGACGATTGCCGTAAGGAATACAGTGATCGCCGGGATATAAAAACTTCGCCCGTTGATCACCGTCCGCATGACGGAAAACTCCATGCCCCCGTATGTCATCGGCGTAGGCATGCTGATCCCTTCGAACGAAAGGAAGTAGATAACGCCCAGTCCGAGGAGAGCGCCGAGTATGATGCTTACCACGGCCATAATAACCGTTTCCGCCATGACCAGGGACACTATCTGCCCCGGTCGCGTGCCAACCGCGCGAAGCAGACCATATTCACGCTGCCTTTCCAGCACGGCCATCAGGATCGTGTTCAAGACCCCGATCGCGACGATGAGGATGATAAGGGAGATCATTATCCAGTTACCCCGCTGGTCCGCAATCATCGCTCGGTAGAAAGCGCTCGCGAATTTTTGCCAGGGCTCCACATCCAGCGAGGCATCGTCGATCTTGCTGGAAATCGTCGAGGTCAGCCTTGCGACATCCTTTAACCGCCGACAGATAATAGCGATCTCATGTACACGCCCATTCAGGACCATGAGTTCCTGTGCGTCCTGGATGTGGAGATATAATGCCGATCTGTCACTGATTTCATCTCCACTTTCGGCGATTCCCACGATCCTGTAAAGGTCATTGGCGATCGAGCCATCTGCGGCCTGTGAGACCACGACCACTGTGTCCCCGACCTCCGTACGCAGCATTTTAGCCAAACCTTTTCCAAGAACGGTTTCGCGCTCGGGCGTCGACGACAGAGACCTACCGCTGGCAACTTTTCTCTCGAAACGGGTCGCCTGGTTTTCACGATCAGGATCGATTCCTATAATCCTGGCACCCGCGCTCTTTTCACCAACAGATGACAGTCCTGCGGAGAAGAGTCGAGGCGTCCACGATTCTACTCCATCGATGGCTTCTATTTTTTCTCCGATCTCTTGATAGTTGTCGATCGTCTTGTATAGCGAAGGCCGGTCCAGGTATCCTTGTCTATGTATTTGAATGTGTCCCAGCCTGTTTCGTGTGAACATGTCGATGATATCGTTATATGTTCCGTCAGACCAGGAAATCGACAGTGCCGCCAGAGTGAACCCGCCGAGCATAGTCAAGATGGTCAGGACCGATCTCCGCTTCTGGCGGAATATGTTGCGTGCAGCCACCTTCCATGTCATCATTGTATGTCCCTCATCGTGTGGAACGCAGATTTCTCAGGGAAAAGGTGTCCCGGTCGAACTCGGAATCGAATTCGGCCTTCAGATACCTCATGACGGTCTTATGCCCTTCCTTGTTCAAAGGGACAATTTCCATCACCGATGGTATCGTCCTGTCTCCGAACGTTTTGATGTCCGAGAAGCTCCAGATGCGCATCAGGGACCCTTTCTCGTCGTAATATTTCTGCCACTCCGGGAGGTAATCGCCCTTGCGGACGGCTATGATGATGTATCCCCACACGACCGGGAGTCCTTCCCTCGGTATCGATTTGACGTAATATAAATCATCCCGACCCTCATCGACATCGATTAATTCGTAGGTGTAGTCCTCGAACAGAGAGTACTCCCTCACCAGGTCGTCGTTGGTGAAATCCGATCCCATCCAGGAGCTCATCATCATAGAGGGAGGGATCTTCATGACCTTGTTGGTCTTCGGGAGGTAGTTCCACATCTCGTTACCCATGCGCAATGTCGCCACGCCGCGCTCCTTTTTGGGCGCTGTGATACGTATGAAAGTCTTGTCCATCCCCTCTGTCCAGGTGTTCATAGCCAGGGTCCGTTGCCAGTGGGGGGTTACGATCTCCATCTCGAGCTCGGCGTAGCTCGACTCGCTCCGGTAAAGTTCGTCGACCTTCTTGATTATGGCGTTGACATCGAGATCGTCGAGGTCACCCGCTTGGGAGGGATATATCGATAAGGCAATCATCCAGAAGGCTATAGACACCGTCATGAATAATCCGTTCATTCTCTTCATCCTATCCTCCGCTGTTTCATAATTCCATCGAGAAAAGTATGGCTCAGTTCTTCCGATATCTTTACAGGGTCCAGTTCTATAAGCCCTAACACGGCCTGGAACATCAAGCCATCGAGGACAGCTATGATCATCGAGGCTGTGAACCTTGTATCCACTGATTTGAATATGTCTCGATCGATGCCATCGCGGATGATCTCCTCGAGCCAACCGATCATTTTGTAATATGCCTGATCCATATCCATTATTAGGGGTTTAGTTCCGAGGCGGGGGATGCTGTTCGCCCAGAGATCGAACATAACGTCGAGCCGTTCCCGCTGATCCTTGAAAAAACAGCACGATGCCAGCACCAGGTGCTGGATCTTTGCAACCGGGTCGGTATCCTGGTCGATCTGTTCGAGGAGATCACTCTCGAAATCCGTCAGGAGGAGGTTGAACGCACCCGATATGAGATCGTCCTTGCTCGGGAGATATTCGTATAATGTTCCCTTTCCGACACCGGCTCTTTCGGCGATGTCTGTCATCTTGAAGTTGGACACCCCCTGGCGGGCAAAGACGTTCAGTGCAGCACGCAGGATCTGTTCGCGCTTTTGCGCTTTATTAACTGTTCGAGGCGACATAATGTTTTCTACGAGTTACTGGTTTCCGTAAATATACATAATACCGACCGGTCGGTCATCTATTTTAATATACGTATCAGGATAAGGCAAGGTTTCAGATATTGACCTCTAAGTTTTTCCTCAGGGGATTGCCAAATAGTCTCTGCCTTTGTAATATTATCTCTGAACACAACAGTTTTTGATATCGCTTCCGGTGGTGGAGACATGTCAAGTGAAAAACTCTCGCAATATGAACAGGGGCATCTGATCGTCGCGGCGGTGAGGCTCTTCACGTACAAGAAGAGAGAAATGCCCACGGCCGAAGATATCTCTGACCTTACTGGTTTTCCTCTGGAAGTCACGTTCCACCTGTGCAACCAGCTTCTCCGGTTGGGAGCCCTGAAGTTGGTCACGGGTGCTTTCAAGGATCGATACTGCTTAAGTGAGCACCTCAAGATCGAGGAACTTCCCAAGGTCGTTGATAGAGAGGAAATGGTGAGGGAGATCGAGAAATTCCGAGCCAAAAGGGTGGATAGACAGAAAAAGATCGAGGAGATGTTCGACAAAAAGGAATTCGAGCAGGAGAGGGAAGAACAACTCAGGAAAATAGAAGAGAAATTCAAAGATCTGTAATTCTCTTGTCGACCCTCGAAGGTCTTGAATCCACAGGGAAGGTGAACTAAGCCCCCGATCATGGAAAATCCTAGAAGCCGGACTTGCGCAGGTCCTCTTCGTCCATGCCGAAGTAATGGCCGATCTCATGCATGACGGTCTTACGAACTTGGTGGATAATCTCTTCCCCGGTCCGACAGATACGCTCAATATTTCGCTGATAGATCGTGATCATGTCTGGAAACTGGTAGTTCGACCAGACGCTTCGCGTGGGGAGGGGCACACCCCTGTAAAGGCCTAACAGCAACCGCCCCTTGTACTTTGATTGAATTTCTGGAGGCGGCTTATCCTCCACGACGATGGCGATGTTCTCTAACTTTTTCTGGAAATCCTCCGGAAGCCCATCGATCGCCTCGGCAACCAATTCCTCGAATCTCTTTCGGTCCATGATGCGTAACGATTAACTCGTTAGTGTGATAAAGTCAACGGAATGGATATTTCCCGACTAACCGTAGGTGGTAGTGACAGGTGAGTCCCTATTTCTGGCCAATCGAAACCAATAAACAAACAAGTCTCTCTCTATATCCTGATGGCTTGGAAACTTCCTTTCAACAATTTTCCAGAATTTATCGTCGTGTTTCTTCTCAATCAGGTGTGCTACCTCGTGAAAAATCACATAATCGATCAAATTCTCTGGCAAATATCTCATCAATCGATTGATAGTGAGATTTCTCCTCGGACTACAACTCGCCCATTTGGTTCCCATTTTTCGTAAGAAGATTTGGTTGACATTCACGCTCAATTCTTGAGAAAATCTCTCGGCGAGGCGATGGACAAGAGTTCGAAGTTCAGGATCAGACCTCTGGACGATCTTCTTTTTCGAGGACTTTTTCACACACTCCTCGATAAAATCGATTTTTCGATGAATCCATTTTTCGTGCTTCTTCATGATGGCGTCTGGATCATGACCGGGTGGGAGGATTAGCAGGAGTTGCCCGGTTGTAAACTCCAAGCGGGGATGTTTAACCTTCCTGTAGGAGACAGTGTATGTGATGTTATACGATTCCAAAATTTCTGACGTTCTCGATGAGTCTTTCATGTAACTCGTTCATCTCCTCCAGAGACAGATCGTACTTTTTTTTGAGTCCCCTTGCGAAACGCCTGACTTCTCGTTCGATCTCTTTGGTCGTGGTTATCTGGTTTATCCAACCGGGAAACATGAATTCCCTGAGTCTTCCAGAAAGGTCATTTACCTCTCTTGTCAACTTGTTCTCGGTGCCCAACCTTTCCTCGAGGGCGAGCAGCATGGAATACTCGAGGTCCGAAAACCCAAGATCTTTTTGTCGGCTCGACAGGATATCGATCGCCTCGACGATTCTCGTCCCTTCTGTGTAAATCTTTGCGTAGTCTCGATTTTTCTCCTTCCACATCTCAACGAGCCTATCCACCTTATCGACGAGGGACTCGTAGATGGGGTTTCGATGGCGATCGACCAGGATGAACCGGTTCAGCGTAAATAAAATATTCGCTGCCTTCTCTTTTCTGTCTTTGACCTTCTCTTCCAGTGCTGTGAGGTAGTTACCGTCAAATTCGATGGCTGGAAGTTCCGAATCCAGTTTTTCGATTTCAGTCGTGCGATGAATGTATTGCAAGGTCTTCTCAAAATACCTTTGAATGTCAAGTTCGTATGTGGGTTGATGTATCACGACTTTCCGGTAGTACGTATAGACAGCGGAGAGCCATTTGTAAGATTCGAAGTACTCGAGCTTGACTTCATCCGGCCCCAGTATCTCGAAGAGTTTACTCAGCTTTTTATACTCCTCGACAAAGCGTTTTTCTCTTTCATTGTCCGTGGTTATGATCTCGATCGCTTTCAATAATGTTTCCCTGTGATACCCAACGGACAGCCCATCAAATATGTCGAGGAGGTCCCGGATCAGTGTGATGAACTCGTCCCGAATGCTGTCGTAATCGAAGAGGGCTCCCTTCAAATCCTCTTTGCTGTACATTTCCAGTGCTCTCTGGTATTCCTTGAGGACACCAACGTAATCGAGGACGAGACCGGCTTCCTTCAAGTCCCGATAAGGTCGATTGGTTCGAGCAACGGCTTGTAAGAGACGGTGCTCCTTGAGCGGCTTATCGAGGTACATGACCTGGAGTATCGGGGCATCGAAACCGGTGAGGAGCATGTCCGTGACTATCAAAATCTTGGGTGTCTCCTCCTCTTTGAATCTCTCGACGATCATTTTTCTGATTTCATCCAGGTCCCGCCCACCATATCGCTCTCTGGTCTCGGCGGCCTTCCCGAAGACAGGATCATCATGAGATTTACTCGATGTCTGGTACGACATCACAATTTCCGAATATTCGAAAGGCAGGTATTTGTCTAGTTCATTTTTGTAGAGCGTACATGCCTTTTGACTTCCCGCGGCCACCAATGCCTTGAATCGGCCATCGACGTTTTCCTTGAAATGTTCGGCGATATCTTCCGCGATGACCGCTATCCGTTCTGGATTCTCGAGCCTGACTTTTACGAGGTTCAATCGTTTTCTGACGCCCTCTTTTACCTCTTCCTTTATCTCTTCCGGCAATTCTTCAAAAGGTGAATCTATGAAGGATTTCAACTCATCCCTTTTGAGATGGACCTCTTTCTCGAGTCGCGGTTGATAGACGATCTTGACGGTAAACCCATCCCGAAGGGAGTCGGTGATGAAATATCGATCGAGATACGGCTCGGTCGGAGGATAGCTGAACTCGAGGTATGTATCGCGACCCCTCTTAGATATGGGTGTGCCGGTGAGGGCGAAAAAGTAAGCCTTTTTGAAGATCGCCTTCATCTGAGCCGCGAGAAGCCCATATTGTGTTCGATGTCCTTCATCGATGAAGGCAATAACGTTCTCTCTGTTCATGATGGTTTCTTTGCGAACAGATAATTCCTCGAGTTCCCCCTGGAGTTCTTTGAGTTCCTCGTGCCGGAACTTGTGGATAAGAACGATAAAAATTCCTCTCTTGCCTCGATAATCTTCATATTTCAAGAAATCTTTTAGTTCCGGGATAGATTTAATGATTTCGGGCTCAACGATGTCCAGGGCGTTAAACTCGTCATAAAGTTGATCCTTGAGCTCGATTCGATCGACGATGAAAATGATAGTGGGGTTCTCGAGCTCCCTTCTGAAGAAAAGTATATTTGCAGCGAATATCATTGTCAGGGTCTTTCCGCTCCCCTGCCAGTGCCAGATGAGTCCCTTGTCCTTATCGTCTTCTCCCTTCAGGTTTCCGACTACACGGTTTGCCATCTTGTTGGCTGCCCGGTATTGCATATACCGAGTGATGACCTTGGTGGCATTTCCCATTTCAATCCGGTAGAAGATGTAGTCTTTGATGATATCCAGAAGGATTTCTCTTGAGAGCATTACCAACGTGGAATTGATGGAATCTACTCCCTCTTCCCGCCACTCATGGGTTTTAATCTCTTCCGGTCTTTGCCACGGGACGATGGGGAAATATCTGGCCACGCTTTCCGCCGCGATTCCAATCTGAATGTATTTGTAGAGCTCGGGAACATCCGCTTCATATCGTTTGATCTGCCCGTAGGCAGTGGTCCAGCTCTCTGAAACGCCGGTGGGGTTCTTGCATTCTATGTTCACCAGTGGGATACCGTTGATGTAGAGGATGATGTCGGTTCTAATCCTTTCCTTGCCCTGGTAATGTGCCTGCCTCGTGACGATGAACTCGTTCTGATCGATGTCCCTGAAATCAAAAAGACGGACATAATTGACGACCTTCTCTCGCTCGAACTTGACAGGAACCCCGAGTTTGAAGAAGTTCAATATCCGTTTTGCTCCCTCTTGCCCGGTAGGAGTCAGTTTCAGTTCGTTCACGACGCGGTTGATCTCTTCGTCCCCGATACCTTTTTCCTGGTTTATCTTTTTTATCGCCCTAATCAGGTTCCTGATGAGCAGAGGCTCCTCTAATGTATCCCGGCCAAGTTCATTGGCAGGGACGAACCTCCATCTCTTTTCCATGAGCTTTTCGACGATGTAATCCTCGACGAGGCTCTTTTCAGTGAATTTCATATCAGACCTCCACTCGCAACCGCTTTCTGCCTATCAGGAGATCATTCATCAATCCCTGCCTGATCCGCCGCAGTTTTTCTTTTCGCTTTCTTAACATATCCAATCGTTCATCCACGGTGCCAAGGATGGAAGCGATTTTCTTCTGTTCAGGCAGGGGAGGGAGGGGTATGGGTGTGTTTTCAACTTGTGAAGAATTCAAATGTGGTTGTGCGGATCGTTCTTTGAATTTGAAAAAATATTCACTTTGTATATTTCTGGAAAGAAGCCAATTCGATAGAAACAGTGAAAGAATTCTATTAGAGGGAGAAACTACTAAATCATATCCAGCTATTGTTCCCTCCCAAGTTTTTGTTATATAGCCAATATCTCCTGTATAAGCACCACTTCGGACCACAATTACATCTCCTTCTTTCAAGAAAGGATTACGTGTCTTTGGAATATCTTCTCTATTTATCCTCATCATATCATTTGCAGTGATTCGCCCTTGTTTGATATTCGTTGCACGGATCATGGGTATTCCTTTTTCATCCTGTGGTGGTGGTTGTCCAAGTCCATAGCGTACTTCTGCAATCTCTTTTAAGCATATCAACATCCACTCTTTCGGTATCCTCCCAATCTCCGTATCCATGAACTCCTTGTGACCAATCCCATTTGTCAACAACTCCTGCATCAGCCCCTTTTTCAATCTCTTGGTCTTCTCGATTGCCTCATCCGCCTTCTCAATCCCCTGATCCACAGTCGAAAGAACCTCCGCGATTTTCTTCTGTTCGGGCAGGGGAGGGAGGGGAATTTTAAGTTTTTTAATCGTTGATCTTGATACTTCTCTGAAAGTACTCCCTGATCCTAATTGTTCGAGATAGGGTTTTATTCGCTGAAAGTAGTACGAATAGAATAAGGTATGGATTATCTCGTTATTTTTTGGCAATAATGCTGTCATCCCTTGATTGATGGTCACGGGTCTTGCATTGATTACAGAAAAACCGATAGTTGCTCTTGATGTCAACAATAGAGTTCCTTCTTCAAAAACTCTCAAGGAGCACTCTCCTATTGCTTTGGTTGTTATTTTCTTTTCTGTTTTCTTGAGGTTGAGTCTCCCTTTTAACTTGGTAACATCGGAAGGAGTTACCCAAAGAATATCCCCGTTCCAGTATTCATCTTTGGAAGTTGATGGGGTTGTTCCCCCATAAGAATTAAAGATTTCATCTACTCTGCTAATTTCCCACTCCCCCGGTATCCTCCCAATCTCCGTTTGCTTATATTCCTGCATCTTCCTCATTTTATTATCCGCCGTTCCCGTAGGGCGAGCCTTCAGGCTTGCGAATACGTTGATGTTGT
>CAYTWO010000062.1:7838-13955 GCA_964442125.1 uncultured Gemmatimonadota bacterium | reverse complement strand
ACCTCTGCCGCCAGTGCCATGTTCAGTCCATACTTATGGATCAATTCACCAGTCGTTAGCTCGCAAAAAACCCGTCCGGAGATATAAAACCTAAGTTGAGCGATTCTCTCACTCGAACTGCACGCATCTCTTGCGCACTAACTCTTTTCAAAAAGCCTCGACATACCCTCTGGGTATGCCTGTGTTTTTTTCAAAGCTTATCGCATCAAGATATACGCACATTTCTTCCCGACATAATCGTTCAAATTAGGTAAAAATATACTATCCTATTCATCAACCATCGCCAGGTAATGACACTGGTCACAACCCACGTAGTTATATCCTCCGGTCGACGGGATTGTCATCGAAAACGGCTGATCCGATCCGTGGGCCTTGTGACACGATAGACAGAAGACACCATTCGTCGAACCATCGATGACCAGACCCTCCGTATATTCGTCGGCACCGTCGACGACAAAGGGAACACGATCCGTACCGATGAAGCCGGACCCTGTTCCATCCTCCCAATGTTCTGGATTAGACGAACCTCTCAACTCCCCATCGTCTATGTGGTTCGGGTCTAAACGCTCGCTGTCGTAAGTTGGATGTCTCATGTGAATACCGTCGCCGTCAGGGTCGGTATAAGCCTCTCCCGAGAAGACATGATGACAGTCGAGACACATATTGGGGACCTCTCGCAGAAGCTCGGAATTGAGCGTGCCGTAGCTGATATGCTCACTCTCGTACTTATCCAATCCCGTAGCGGCGGGGTCGACCAGGAGACCCAGCGGAGGAGTTAACTCAGGACCGGATATCCACTGCAGGTTTCTCGGATTGGTGTTGCCGTGTGGGTTATGGCAATCGACACAGGTCACCTTATCGTCGCCGGGAGCCCCCCAGTGACAGCGCATGCAGTAGCCCCAGCCCGATCCACTCGGCAGGTCTCTACCCAGATCATGACCTAGTGCGTTTTCGACCTCTGGCTGACCGAAGTGCCCGGCCGATCTCTCCGTCAACCCATTGACGTCTGCTTCTATCACGTCCGGCACACCAGCCATGTTGTCATGACAGAGGAGACAGAGGTCGAGCGGATCCGCTTCAATGAGGAGCTTTGGATTTGGTGTCCCCTCCCATGGAAAGGACTCGATTCCGCCTTCTCCACCCAACCCTCCCGAGTGATTATGCTGCATACTCGCGTGCATCACGTGACAATCCGTGCACTGGAGAGTCTCGCCAGAGTGATACGGTGTGTATCCGCCAACATCCAGCGGGAGCCCCCCTTCTCCTGCCCTCAATGCCCCTCCACCCTTATGGATCGTGTAGTTCATAAGGGTCTCGGGGTTAAAGGCTTGCGCACTCAGATCCGTCGTTTCAAACAGGCTAATCGCGATAATTAGTGATGGAAGGATCAAAAACATCTGTCCTCCTTTGTTCTATCGGTAATAATACTTATTAATAAGTTAACTCTTGCGTCACATAAAAAACGAGGGGATATGGAATCATATATACAGTCTCTCTTTACATTAGATCAACCGGTCCAGGAAATTCCGATTTATGAGTTACCCATATCAAATATCATACCAGTCCCGCAATATTATCCCTGTGAAGGAGCTGAAGCATCCTAACATATTTAATATCAATGTGTTAACTCTTCCCAACATCTACGACAGTCTTATATTTGCACGTGCAAAGGGACTCTGGACATAAAAAATTGGGGAATTATCCCCCGAACAAAATGTCCGTAAGTGGGAATATTCCCCAATAAAAGGCTAAGCTTTATCTGTATTTAGCGGAAATCCGCTCCGACACGATGGCACTGGACGCAGAGGTCCCGCCCCTGGTCATGCGTTAACAGACTGTTGAAGTCGCTCGAATGAGGACTGTGACACGACACACAAGATAGGGCTTCCCCGGTACGCGGATCGAGCTTATCACCCCCAACGGGGTGCATATGCCGGAGGTTCACCGACTCCTCGTGGCATTCGATGCAAAATTCGTTGATCTCCTGGGGCAAAAGACTCATAAAGTCCGATCCGTGTGGGTCATGACACGCCGTACATCCTTCGTTGAGGGGTTCGTGCAGGTTCTCGCCCCCCAGTATTTTCATTCGATCGTGACAGGTGAAACAGACACCATCTCCTTCCATCAAAAGTAGTCTCTCGCTGAAACCGAAGTGGGGGTTGTGACAATTCGTGCACCCTCCACCCTCCGAGAGCGCCTTGTGAAGGTTCGACCTCTCTAACGACTCGGGGGAGCCCTCATGGCAATCGCGGCAGAGGGAGGCCCCCTCCAGCTTTGTCTCGAACCCTGATGAGGTAGAGTGGCACGTCGGGCAACCATCTTCGAATGGCGGATGGACAACGGGATAAAGGAGACTTCTTCCTCCTTTGGGAACCGAGTGAGGGTCATGGCAGCGGATACAGAGGCCTTTTTCAACGGGAAACCCGTCATGATCTCCCTTGAACACTGCGGTCTTGGGATCGTGACAGGTGACACATAGGCTGGTTCCTGGCATTTTAAGGAGCTGCTCGTATTCAGAGGTATGCGGATCGTGACAGCTCTCACACTCTCCTTTTTGATAAGGGGGATGGAGACTGTCGTTCGAAAAACTCTCCTTGAGCTCCGAATGGCAATCGAAACAGAGAGACGGGGTCTCCTCGAGGAGTAGATTTTTCACTCCCCCTGAATGAGGGGTGTGGCACTCGAGGCACTCGCCACTTACAACGGGCGCGTGACCATGATCAGAACGTGCTATACCCCGCATATCTTCATGGCATCGATAACAGAGCTTTTCCCTCGAGGATCGAAGCAGCTTCTCGTGACCAGACGCGTGCGGGCTGTGACAGGCTATGCAATCGTTTCTCATCACCGGATCGTGTACGACACTGCCACCCGTAAACTCATCGTCATGGCACTGAAAACAGAGTTCACTCCCCTCCTCTATCAGCGACACTTCTTCTCCCGGCTGGACCGGTCCGGTATGGCACATGTCGCAGGCCTGCTCTTCGAAGGGAGGGTGGAGATTTTTCCCGAGGAGCGTGCCATTCTGGGAGTTATGAGGGTCATGGCAGTCGACACAGTTGGCCCCCGCTATGGAATACCCCAGGTGGATTTCCCTGGTCTCATCTCCCCTGGTATCGTGACACGTCTCACACAGATCCTCCGGTGCTTCGACGAGATTTGCCAGGTTGTCCGAGGCATGTGGATCGTGGCAGGTCCGGCATCCGTCTTCGTCCATAAGAGGCTGGTGGACTTGCCCGCTGAAGAAATCGTCCCGGTCATGGCACGACAGGCAGATCTCCGTACCCTGCTCTTTGAGCAGTCTCTGCCCCCCGGCTCCATGGGGATCGTGGCATCCACTGCAATCCCCCCTGGTTAGCGGGGTATGGACAGAACTCTTATCCAGCAACTCCTCGATCTCCGAATGACAGGTCAGACATAACTCTCCCTGCTCCTCGATCAAGTAACCTTCCCTGTTCCCGGAATGTGGATTGTGGCAATCCGTGCAGGAGCCATCGACTACCGCCACGTGTGCTCCCTCTCCGGCGATCTTATTTCCTATCGATTCGTGACAGGGGATACAGAGATCATTTCCCTCTCTCTTCAATAAAGTCTTACCCGCGGACGCGTGTGGTGAATGACAGGAAGAACACTCCCCCAGCTCGAATGGAGCATGCTGGTCTTCGGCTTTCAACCGATCAATCAGGTCATCGTGGCAATCCATACATAGTAACTTCTCCAAGTTGTCGAGGAGGGAGACATGCTTTGAACTATGCGGCTGGTGGCATGTCGGACATCGCTGATCCATTGCGGGAGGATGTCGATCCGGAGCTCGATCGATCTCTTCCAGGAGATCACCGTGACATGATACACACAACCCGCCCTCTTCGGCCCTCAATAACGGTTGAATGGTCGATCCATGGGGGTTGTGACACGCCGTACATTTCCCCTCCAGCATCGGCCGATGCACGGACATCTTCGATGTATAATCGATATCCTCTTCCTGGTCCGAATGGCATGTCAGACAGAGATCGATTTGATCCTCCCGAAGGAGGGCGTTACGTCCCGATATGTGAGGGTTATGACAATCGAGGCAATCTCCTTCGAATGCGGGGGGGTGAACGAACTCATGGCCCAAGGCGTCCTCGATTTCGGAGTGGCATGTCAGGCAGATCTCATGGGCTTCCTCCGCGAGAATCACACCGGCATCGCCGACCGGAACCTCATGGCATGTGGTGCAGTCCGCCTCCACCATGGGGTCGTGTGCCTCCTCCTGGAGGATCCCGGCTCTAGTGGACGCGTGAGGATTGTGACAGTTCACACAGTCTATCTCTCCAATGTCATAACCTTTATGCCCGCTTTCAGATAAAACCTTCTTTTCCTCATGGCAGTCCCAGCAGAGAAGGTTCCCCTCGACTGTCAACAGGTTGTCATACGACGACGCGTGTGTGACATGACAACTCTGACAATCCTGCTCGGCGAAGGGTTTGTGTTGATGGGGCTTTTCGAGTTCGATAGATATCCCTATGTGGCAGGAAGTACAGATCAGCTTTCCTTCCGTACTCAATTTCAGGAGGTGATCGTCGTCTGAGGCATGGGGATCATGGCAGGCCTCACAAACCCCATCTTCAAAAGGTTTGTGGATTACTTCGTTCTCCAGGTCTCCGGCTACATCCTCATGACAGGCGGTGCAAAGGCCCGGCCCGGTTCGTTGCAGGATAAGTGTCTGCTGAAATCCGTGTCGTCGGTGGCACTCTTCGCAGCTTTCAATCTTCACCGGTTCGTGGATAAGCTTTTTCGATCTATATTCTTTTCGTTTTTCCTCGTGACAGTCATAACAGGTCTTACGCTGCGCAAGCAAAGGCAACGAGATCAAAAGGCTCATGGCAAGCGTCAGTAAAACGTTCCTCTTCAATCCTCTCATTCCTCCAATTCCCCTGTCTCTTCTTCCAAACCGCTGACGTTGGAGGTAGTATCAGATTCTGTCTCGACTTCTGATTGCGAGGATGATGCTTCTTTTATCTTGTAGTCGAGGAGTTCGAAGGCCAGGAAAGAATCCCTGTAAAAGTGGGGTGCTCCCTTCCCGCGAAACGCCCATACCTCATCGACCCGTTCATCGTTCTGATAGACCACAATCCGAACGGCTGGATTGTTCGGTTCGTCGGAACGGGAGATCACCTCCTCTTTTTCCACGTTGATCGCGAAGTCGGGGAGAAATTCCACTGCCTCCGCGGAGAACTCCGTGTCTGAAAGAACGAACCTTTCTCCCATCTTCACCGTGAGTGTCTCCCGATAGTCCTTGTAGATCCTGTGGGTCGCAGCAACCGTTACTTCCTCAACTTCCAGCGGAAGTGCCTGTACAAGCCCTGAGGTAAGAGAAAAGACCAGGGCGATCGGTATCGTAAGCCTCATAATAACTCCAATCTGTGACGAAATACCTCTTCCAGGGACTCAACTATCTCCCGCGCCATCACCTCGGTCAATTTGTTGAGCGATGAGATCCGTCCAAAACCGAAGACCTTCTCCGTGTCGTTACCGTTTCTGGAATAGGACGAAGCCCACACGATCTTCCCGCTCCGGGTATCGACCATTTTAATCATCAGGGAAATATAGGGGACATCGACGACTTTGAAACCCTGTACCTGTCTTATTCCATACTCCAGGACTGCTCCTTGAATAATCACAGGGATCTTGAGCTCTGTCCCGATCTTGCGGATCTGTTCACCCGAAAGCTCAGAGGTGTACCGAATCCTCTCCTCGGCAAGGACCCGCTCGACCTCTCCGGGATCAACGACCGAGAAATTCCCTACCTTTAAAAATTCCACGAGAAAGATATTATATACCTGCCGAGATGCCTTTTCTTCATCTGTCAGATTGTCAAACGGAAGGATAGCGATATTGGTCTCATCAGTGAGCGAAAGCCCGCTACTCGAATATACACGGGGATCGGGGGCGCACCTTGCCGTAAGGAAGAGGATCACGAGCAGGAGGTAAAAACGGATCCAAATGTCGACATCCCATTTATTATATCTCATAGCAGTCTATCTTTCGAAAATTTTTTCCCTGACTCTAACGTCGGCTTATCCGGCATCGAGGTCATTCCGGCTTGTCCGGAATCTACGTCATACAGATTCCCGA
>CAYTWO010000062.1:0-7738 GCA_964442125.1 uncultured Gemmatimonadota bacterium | reverse complement strand
TTGTCCGGAATCTACGTCATACAGATTCCCGACGCGTTTCACTCGCGGGAATGACAATTGATGCGCAATTAGTTATGACGCTTAGTATAGTTACCGGATCAATCTCCGATCTTGCCGACGACGTCCTTGCACACTTCCTGAGTCATCTCACCCAGGGTGTATGTCTCCCCAATACTGAATATGGGGAAAGTGGGCCCCCCTTTTTTCGTGTGGCTTATCATCCACGCGACCCTGGCGGTCTCCACATCGATCAACTTGACATCGATGGTGACCAGAGGAAATGAAGTTTGCCCGATACGGATCATCTCATACTCCCTTACCGTACCGGTTATGATTCCCTGGACACCGGTATTAGAACCCAGTTCTTTTATCTTTTCCGGGTCCCATTCTCCACCCGAAGCGATATTCCCACCCAGCAGTTGCCCCGCTTTCCTCCTGAACTGGGCAGGTTCGAACACCTCGAAGATCCTCTTGACGAGGAGTTCGGTGATGAAGGCATTGGTTACCCTCTCACCCGCAAGGCGATCGTTTGACAGGTTTCTAAAGGGGAGGACGCCGACCGTTTCATAGTAGGACAGGTCGATGTCTGGATGAATAAAGGTCCTCGGTCCTCCGCATCCGAGAAAAAGTATCAATCCAATGTTAACTGTCAAGAATCTTAGGCTCCTCGATCTGGTTGTTTTCACCTTGTTTCGTCTCCCCTCATCTGGAAGCAGCAATCAGAACCACGTCACGAGGTTCGCACCGAGGCTGTTGACACGCTCACCCCCTGGTAACTTCCTTGTGTCGAAGCTCAACCTGAGGTTGGCCTGATTCCTGAGTTTCATGGTAAACTGAAGGAGAATCCCCTCCTCCGCGCTGGAAAAGGAGGTCGTCTGTGAAACCTCTTCACCTTCAGATTCTGCCCTGGCTTCCCTTCTGATGTAAATAACACTGAGGTTTGACCCTCTACGGAAGCTGTAATTCATGGTGGTATTGAGGTTATAAACCGCCTGCTCCTGGACCCTTCGATCTCTATCTCTGTCAAAGTTCACGCTTACCGTAAATCTCCCGGCCGGACGATAATTGATATCTACTCCGTAACTCAAGACCTGCGTGTCTAACCAGGGAACACTCTTGCCAAAGGAGAGTGTCCTGAGGTTAAAATCGAGCATTATTTTACCCGTCGGGATCATCCTCAAATCGAGTGAGCGCCTGAGTTGAAACCGATTCCGCTCCTGGTTTGGATCCTCAGATTGGATCATATTAACGGTAGAATTAAGCGATACGCCTGGATATAATTCCGTATCGATGCTGAGCAGATACCCTCGGGAAGGGAAACTCCCTTCGGTGCTTTGAATAATGAAGGTACGATTTACAACGACTTTCCCCTCCATCCTCTCCCGGATCCTCCCCTGAACCGCAACCTCTCCACGGGCAAAATCCGAAATAGTCTCCTCACCAAACTCCCGGGTGATACGATAATCTCTCGTGGTGGACAAACGGAGAAAATCTCTCGGAGTAAACTGCACACCGGCGACAACCTCTGAGAGTGATGATTTCCGGTCGGTTTCGTTTTCTCTCCGTGTATAATTCCCATAGAAAGAAGTAAATCCGGAGAGCCAATCGGCAGGCCGCACAGAAGTCCTCGTGCTCAAATTGTTTATCGTTAATTCTCCCTCTAACTGTGGATCTCCATCATCCTGCGAGAACAGGTAATCGTAGTCGGCGGAGAGGTTGATCCTTCCCGGCAGAGAGGTATTGATCCCGGCACCCCCGTTAAAATCTCGAATCCGCCTGCTGATTCCCTCAGTAAGACCGTTTTCTGTCTCTCTCTCCCGGAATAGGGCCCTGTAATTTGTGACTTTATACGAGTATGAAGTATTCACGAAACGATCTATATCTACGAGCTCCCCCCTCAAGTCCCCGGATCCTTCGGTTCGCTCGTTGCGGTCATATGTCATGCTGACCTGCGGAACATCTGGGGGTGATAGGGCCAGTGTGAATTGTCTGCTCGTTGCATAGCGAGTCGCCTGATCCGAGGTCCCTATGAGCCGGTAACGCGGGGTGAACTCCCCCGTAAAGGTATAATGTCTCCCGACAACGTTTCCCTTCCATCGCTGTCTGATGAGGTCGTCCGCTTGACGAGTCGCCGTAAATCTTTCAAGGAAATAGTTTATGGTCAAGCGATTCTTCACGAACAAATCATCTGTCACAGACAGCTGGAGGTCCTGATTCGAATTATGATCTATTCTTTCTTCAAATTCATTTCTTGTGTAGTTGAGGATGAGGCGACCTTGAAGATCCGCCTGAGAATGCGCTCTATCGTATAGAACGGCAAGTGCCGACACCAGCATAAAGACCGATAACAGCCTTTTCGAGCCTGTCTTACCATTTCTCAAACTCGTGCTCCCTCATCCTTATCGACTCATCCTCCCCTTCGGATGGATGATGGACGTTGTAGCCGGTCGGGGAGGAATAATCACGGCCATGACAATCGTAGCAGGAGGTTTGATCGCTGGAGCGATGAAAATCTCCTTCATCCGGTATGGTGTTCATGATGATCCCCTCGACGGAGCGGGAACCGGGTATGCCATCGGACGGGATGTGGCAACCGAGGCAGAACCTCCTTGCCTGCTCCGGATCGTTCAGTGTATCGGTCAGCCCACTCCATCCTTCCCGTTGGTCGCTGATGAGGTAGCCATTTGGCTGTACTCCATCGTTCCCCATCGAACCATGGGCATTGTGACAGTTGTAACATGGAAGCTTATCGCCCTTCCGGATATGGTTCGGCCAGGAAATGGCTATATCATCGGAGAGCCGGATCTGGTGTCCCGCCTGCCCGTCATTGTTGATGCGGGAGTCGTAAAAATCAGCTATCCTCCTGCCCGAATCGTTCATCCCGAACGGTCCATCCGGTCCGTGACATCCAAAACATAGCGAGTAATTTCCGGGGGGAGTCACCTCCTCTGAGCCGCCTATCTCCAGATAGGTCCCGACCAGCATGTCGAATGGATTCTCTGTTCCATGTGGATTATGACAGTTCGCGCATATGCCCCGTCCTTCCAGGTCACGCAGGGGCATATCGGAATCATTCCTGTGAGGTGAATAATACTTATCGGTCCCAAAGGCCCTCTGGTCGGTATATGTGATCATCCCGGGCCACCTTCTCCTGTTATTTACACCGGGGATTTTCACACCACCGCTGTTGGTCTCGAAATACCCAGGGTGCTGTGTCCCTTCCGGTATTCGATCGATCTCCTGGGCGGGATATCCGGATGGAACCTCCCGATGACAGCCTCCCCTTCCCGATGGGTCGAAACATAGACCGTTCGTGTTTTCATCGAAGAGACCATAGACAAAGGGACCTCCGGTTGGTTCACCCCCTACGCTTGAATGCATGTAATGACACTGCGAACAATCCCCCACTGTAGGTGGATCTGTCACTACCCGCTCGACACCCTCTTCGCCGTCGCCGTGGGGACTCACCAGGTAGCTCGATCCAATGTGACACTGCGTACAGGTCTCGCTCATCCTTGTCCCATCATTGCGATCGGGAGTCTGGTCATCATCATAGATCAGGATGTGGGGGCGGTCAGAACCATGAGCCTTGTGACAGGATCCACAGAATACCTCGTTGTCACTATTTGATTGCGATCCCGGGATCTCGGTCGGCGAGACGACAGGAACTCGAGATGACAGACGTGAAAACCAATTGTCACTCCCGAGATTTCCGTTCCTGAATCCCTCCGACATGGTGACATCCATTGAAGGGTGCCTGATCCATTCGCTACCCGGGCCAATATCTCCCGCGGGGCTTCCACCCATTGCCCCGCTGCCTCCCGGTCCATGAAAATCCCCATGGCATCCACCACACCATTCGGAAAGGCCGTATCGATCGCCTCCTTCAATCGATTTCCTGTACCTTATGTTATCGACCGAATATCTAACCGTGATCGGTTCGCCGGCGATCTCCTGAACCGCGGCTGCTCCATCGTAAACCGGTCCCCTCATCACGGTTACCTCCACGGGACCTTGACCTCCGGGATGCTCGACCAGGTTCCTGTAGGTGTTTTTTCCATGCGGTTCATGACAGGATGTACAGGTCAAAGCTTCAGACCATGTACCCCCTGAATAGCCCGGTGGCGGTTCGCTCGATCCGAGTGAATGCCGGTTACCTTCAACCACGATTCCATCGACGGTAAAGTGACCGGCGGCTGACTCGTAACCTGTTGGATTTTCGACATTTGGAGCATCAGGGTCACTGCCATCATGACAGTTGAGGCATAGTTGATTTGTGGTCTGAGTCAGGATCAACTCCACGAACGGGCCACCTGGTTCCGATCCGGGCGGAATTTCTCCTCGTTTGGAGTAATGCATGGTGTGACAATCTGAGCAGAGAAGGCCCGCGTGACCACCCTCTTCGGCTCCCTCCAGGGAGACATCCCCGCTTACCAGGTAAAGGCACACCATAAAGATAGTGACCGTTAGTCCCTTGATACGGTGTTTACCGAGAATATCCACAACCTTATTCTCCCAGCTGGAAGGCCTGCAGGCGCGCTTTCCCCCTTTCGAGGATGAACAGCTTCCCGCCCCTTCCGAACGCCAAGTCGACCGGGAAAAAGAGCCTTCCCGGCTCGGTTCCCATTTCTCCAAATTCACCGATAAACGTTCCATCGAGGTCGAAGACCTTTACCGAATGCTGAAACGTATCGATGATCCATAATTTTCCATCCGGTCCGAGGGCAAAAGCCGAAGGGAACGAGAATTCATCTTCTGTTGATCCGTGCCTTCCGAATCTTACCAGTGGTCTTCCTTCCCCATCCAGGACGTGGACTACAGACCCCCTGGAGGAAAGCAGGATGACCCTTCCATCTTCCAATGCAATAATATCCTGTATTTCGATGCCATCATCCTGACCTTCAGGATAGGAGTACCAGTCATCGACCCGTTTTTCAGTCAGGTTTACCTTGACCACGGAGTTTCCGTACCGGCTTGCGACATATAAGTTGTCTCCCGGACCTGGAGAGATGCCTCCAGGCAATATCCCTTCTTTATCGTCATCGATCAGTCTAATTTCGTCTAATACCCTTCCCTTGAGATCGAGTAACCATAGTACCGGTCTGTCCTGTTCGCCGACTACAAGGTGGACTGACGGATCGACCAGGAGGTAGAAGGGAATATGCAATCCGACCTCTTTCCCAAATTCCTGAAGGAATCGACCGGATTCACTGTAGAGGAATATCGCCTTCCTCCCCCTGTCTGTCAGGTAGACCTCTCCCTTCAGCGTGTCGACGGCGATGCTGCCCGGTCTCAATAGAGGCACGCCTCTATCGGCCTCCAGGACAGAGAATAAGTACCGAAGATCTGGATCTCCTGCAGCCCGGGAAGATAAAACAAAAATAAAAAACAGGAGCAGAAATTCAAAAGAGACCCGACGAAAGGTCATGCCTGCAGATATCATCATGCTAAATCCCGCTTGTGGATCAATAAATCAGGGAAAAGACGCGGAGTCGACCCGCACCCCGCTCGAGTATATAAAGGTTGTCGAATGGGTCGAACTCTATATCGATGGGAAGGAAGAGTCCTCCCTGAATTTCACCCTTGCCAATAGTCTGAACGTGATGTCCGGAGGGATCGTAAATCCAGAGACCCATCTCTGTTTCATCGAGGACCCACAACCTGTTTCTCGCGTCGACAGCGATGGCGATTGGATTAATGATCTCCTCAACATCTGTCCCGGGATCTCGAAGAGGGCGAAGGCAATTCCCTTCTCGATCGTAGACCATCAGTGGATCGATTCCTCTGCTCGAGGCGTAGATGAATCTTCTGGAATCGCAGGCGACATCCCTCAGCAGAAAAAATCCCTTTGTGTCTTTCCCCCCTCTTCCAATACGATATCGAAATTCTCCATCTGAACCAAAGACCAGTATCCACCCGTTGGCTCCATCTGCAACGTAAAGTTCACCTTCCGGCCCGACCTCCATTCTGTCCGGCGAGGGCTTTTTTTCATCCTCTCGGACAGGGAGGACAATTTTCTTGTAGGCACCTGAAAACCGCTCCTCCGCTCCCTCGAAGACCTTGATGACACCCGATTCCTTTTCTCCAACATAGATTTTACCCTTGCCGCTGACGGCGATACTCGTTGGATATCGCAGTTCCTCCCTTCTCCCAAGGATGCCTTTGAGGGCACCGCGCCGGTTAAAAATGTATACCCTATGCGCACCTGCGTCCGTGACCAGGACCTCGTCTCTCGATCGATCGTAGGCGATGCTCTTGAGGTCTATAAATTGTTGTCCTGCTATCGATTCATCGATCGAAAGGATCTCTTCGAGTTTGATGCCTGAATCAAACGCATGCAATGGACTAACTAGAAGCACATTGATAATTACTGCCGAACATATCAACAGATTTTCTATTGGACTGATCATCTCGCTCACCGTTGTTCGCTCAAATAGGCATATCGTCTCAATGAAATTATCAATACAAAATACCCTGTGTCCAGAAAAAAGCAAGCCGCTGCATGTAGAAGCAAACTCAATCAATACAAGAAGAGGGCATCGCCAATAAAACCACGATGCCCTCGCTTTCTCTTCGAGTGTATCAGCCTTGTACGTGGCACTGCTTGCACAGGTCCTTGTACACACCTGAGGCTGTACCCTCTTCGGTGATTCCCAGCGGATCCATCGCATCCATCTGGATCAAGCTAAATGCATTCTGGTTGCCATGACCCTTGTGACACGTGAAGCAGGACGGCGTGTGATCATCCACCTCACCCTCCACTGGAGTCCAGTTGGCATTAATACCACCACCAGTCATCACCTTCACATAGTTCAGCTTACTACCGTCACCACCAAACTGAGCCGCGCTGGAGTGACCACCACCTGCAGCACCGATATCCGCATCGGCAGCCGGGTGTCTGATCCAACCATCAGTTCCCAGCACTTTATCCTGACCATGAAAGTCCGTGTGGCAGCCTTTGCACCAGTAGGCATACATGGATTCAGTCTGATCTGGCTCGTTGAAGTCGATCTGACTAACGTCGTAACTCCTCACAGCCCTCTCGTAGACGTCGTAGTTGTTATCGTTGGTGCCAACCACGTAATCCACGATTATGCCAGGATACGAATACGCACCACCCGGGCTGTAATGCAGGTTACGGTACGGATTGCCGTGACTTGGATTGTACCCGTGCGGTTGGTGACAGTCCGTGCACTCAAGACCGTGTTCATTGCTCCAGGTACCGCCAGGAGCATCATCCGTAGAATCAAGCGTATGACCGGTTGTGGTATAGTAATCCGGCCCGGCACTCGATAAATTGTTCAGTGCCCCAGCCTGTCTGACTACACCATTCGTCGGATCTTCGAAGACATCGGCAGCAGCCTGTCCATCATGGCACGACAGACAGAGCTCGTTGATCTCGTTTCGGAGCAGGTAATCGTAAGGACCACCTGAACCAGGAGATACAAAGAAACCCGATCCATCTGGATTATAGCCATGTGACTGTTCACCGTGAGCAATGTGGCAGTCAGAACAAATCAGCGTTGTACCGTAATGCCAGTCTCCAGCATAGAGAGCGCTGCCAAAGGCAACTGCAAAGATGAGTGCTAAAATTAGTACGGTTAAACTCTTCATCTGTTTCACCTCCTTCCGTTTCAGCGTTTGGTTTGAAATCTGTCTTTCATAAATCATTTGATCCTCCCTTGAATTAGATTCCGGACAAGCCGGAATGACAGTGCACCGGACAAGCCGGAATGAC